>NZ_JANSIK010000086.1:0-4945 GCF_047462035.1 Synechococcus sp. R5-15
CCAAGTGGTGCAGCTTGGCGGTGTTCCAGCAGTTCTTTTGTTTGGCGGTGTCGAGAATCTGGTTGCAAGCATTCGCAAAGCCCTGCAAAGTGCGGTCAATTTCTTGACGCAACTCTTGTGGGACTATCAGCTTGCAACGTACAGAGATAATCTGGCTCATGGGCTTATTGTAGTTCATCCAGACTTTGACCAGCAAACCTATATGGAGGAGGGCTTTCCTCTCGACACCAAGCCTGCGGCTATGGTGCGGGTCTCCAGCCCGAAAATTTGGTGAAAGCGTCGCGTGGCGATAACGCAAAGATAAGCTGGAGAAGATCAGCGAGCGGGCGTTCATGTCTTCAGAGCATTACAAGTTCGACCTTTTCTTGCGCTACCACCGAGAGCAAGCCCGGTGGGCGCGTCAACTGGCGGAGCGGCTGGATCGCGAGGGTTTCAAAGTCTGGTTTGACCGCTGGATGCTGCAGCCGGGGGATAACCGCAAGCTGGAGCTGCAACTGGCCATCGAACAATGCCGCTGGGTGGGAGTGGTGGCCTCTCCAGAGTTTGTTGCCGATCCCTGGCCCAGGGATGAGCTGTACAGCGGGTTTCCCCATGCCCCGGCACGACAAAACCAGCGTCTGCTGACGCTGCTGCACACCCCCGCCGAGCTGCCCCGCCCCCTGGAAGAGGCGCCCCTGCTGGATTTTACCGGCTCAGAAGAGGATCCGGTGCTGTTTGAGTACCGCGCCTTGGAGCTAATGCACTTTTTGGATCCCAGCTTCCCTGCCCCCGGGGATCTGCAGCGGTTCCGGCTGCAATACCGCCGCCGTGAGGGGAAAGAGTCCCTGGAAGATGAAGAGGTGCGGGGATTTCAGGCCTTTTTGCGGGCCATCCAGATGGCCATCCTGCGCATTGCCACAGGCGAAACCCCCTCCGCCACGCCAGAAGAAGGAGCGCGTCAGATCGCCATTTTGCAGTTCATTCAGCGGCTGTTTCAGTGGAACAGTGCCGACATCCAATTCGAGCGGGGGGAAGACTGGCGTCGCCGCGGCAACCTGACGGAAGCCCTGGCCGCCTACGACCGGGCTCTGAACATGGATCCCAACTTCGCCCTGGCTTGGAGCCGCCGTGGGGATGTGCTGGTGCAGCTGGCCCGCTACCGCGAGGCGGTGGACAGCTACAACGGATCCCTGAGCATCAACCCCTACGACGAAGAAACCCGGCTGCGCCTGGCCCTGATTCTGGGGCGCCTGGGGCAGTACAAGTCGGCGGTGGTTAACTACGACAAGGTGCTGGAGAGCAACCCGGAAGATGCTCTGGCCTGGCATAACCGCGGCATCCGCCTGCTGCAACTGAAGCGGTCTAAGCTGGCCCTGAACAGCCTGAACAAGGCGCTGCGCCACAACCCCAAACAGCCCCGCACCTGGCTGGCGCGTGGGATCGTGCTGCGGCGGCTGCGGCGGCCCAGCTCGGCAGCGGCTAGTTTTGCGCGGGTTTTGAAGCTCAACCCCAGAAGTGCGCGGGTTTGGCGTTACCAAGGCAATGCCCTCTTCCACTGCCACCGGCTGCGCTCGGCTGTTGAATGTTACAAGCGCTCGCTGCGGCTGCGCCGCCGGGATCCCATCACCCTGCACAACTTGGGGGTGGCCCTGCTGCGCTTGGGGCAGTATCGGCTGGCCAGCAAGGCCCTAGAACGCGCTCTGCGCTACGATGCCGACAACTACAAAAGCTGGTACGCCCGCGGCGTGGCCTTCCAAAAATTGGGCTACCTGAAAGAAGCCTGCATCCACTTCGAGGAAGCCCTCAAGATCAAGCCGGAGCACTTTCCGGCCCGCTATGCCTTGGCGGTAGCTCAGCAGGAGCTGGGGCAATATGAGGCCAGCCTGCAGCATTTCCAGCGCTTGGTGCAGCAGCGTCCCGGCAGTTCTGCCTGCTGGTTTGGCCAGATCACCGGCCTGCGGCGTCTGGGCCGGCTGGAAGAAGCCCGTGCCGCCTGCCAGCAGATGCTCCGCCTCAACGAACGGGATCCCTGGGGCTGGTTTGCCCTGGGGTTGATCTACAGCGAGCTGAGGGATCCCGAACAAGCTGTGCAAGCCTACTCGCGGGTTTTGCAGCTCACCCCAGAAGATGCTGTGGCCCTCAACAACCGCGCCTGGGAAGCCTTGAAATTGGGGAAGCTGGAACCTGCTCTGGCAGACGCCCAACAGGCCACGCACCTGGATCCGCAGCGGCCCGCCTTTTGGCATACCCTGGGGCTGATTCAACTGCGGGCCGGCCAGCGAGCAGCCGCCCAAGCCAGCTTGCAGCGCTGTCTGGAGCTGGATCCGCAATTTCAGCCGGCCCAAGCCGCCCTGCAGGACTTGGCCCAAGAAGACTCGGCATCCCCGGCGGGAATGGCTCTGCCGGAATTGGAAACCCTCACTCCCCAACCGCAGCCGGTTGACCCCAACCCCTAGCAGGATCCCCTGGGCTTTCAAACTCCCAAGGACAGTGCCTGCAGCAGGCAGACGGGAGCAGAACATGCCACACTGGATCCCGCCCCCCAGGACCGACACGCATGGATCCCTATCTGATCCCTGTCAAGCTTCCCCACAGCTCCTACGATATTCTCCTCCAGTCTGCCGAAGGCCCCCCTGGCCACAGCCTCATCCAGCTGGGATCCCAGATGCGGGCCAGAGGGCTTTCCGGCAGGGCTCTGGTGGTGAGCCATCCCGGCATTGCCAAACACTTTGCCGAGAAGTTGCTGCAGGGGCTGCAACAAGCGGGGTTTGCTGCCCGTCTTTTTCTGTTGCCCGCCGGCGAGCGCTACAAAACCCCGCGCTCGGTGGCCAAGATCTACGACGCCGCCCTAGCCTTTGGCCTGGAGCGCTCCTCCACCTTGGTGGCTCTAGGAGGGGGGGTCATTGGCGACATAGTGGGGTTTGCCGCCGCCACTTGGCTGCGCGGGATCCCTTTTGTGCAGGTGCCCACCTCACTTTTGGCCATGGTGGATGCGGCCATCGGCGGCAAGACCGGCGTCAACCATCCTGGCGGGAAAAACCTCATTGGGGCGTTTTATCAGCCGCGCCTGGTGTGGATTGATCCAACGCTATTGCAGACTCTGCCCCAGCGGGAGTTTACCTCAGCCCTAGCGGAAGTGATCAAATACGGCGTGATTCAGGCTGCCGACCTATTTGAGTTTTTGGAAGATCGACCCCAACTGAGCCGCTATACCGACTTTACTCCCGCAGACTTGCACTACCTGCTGCGCCGCTGTGCCGAGTGCAAAGCCTGGGTGGTGCAGCAGGACGAGAAAGAAGCGGGCCTGCGGGCCATCCTCAACTACGGCCACACCCTCGGCCATGCCCTAGAAGCTGCCACCCACTACCGCCGCTATCTGCACGGAGAAGCTGTCGCCATCGGCATGGTGGCTGCCGGGGAGATCGCCCGCCGCCTGGGGTGGTGGAGCGCTGCTGAAGCCGAACGGCAACAACGCCTGATCGAGAAAGCAGGACTGCCCAGCCGGTGGCCGGCCGGGATCCCTTGGGAGGCAGTGCTGCAGGCAATGCAGGCCGACAAGAAAGTCAAACAGGGGCGGATTCGCTTCGTTTTGCCCCGCCGCATCGGCCAGGCCGAGCTGACCGATCAAGTCGAGCTGGCAGAGGTGCAGGCTGCTTTGGCCTCGATTACAGCCACCTCTGGAACCCTAGAATTAGGAAAACCTAAGGACAAGAAAGCATGGCACGGCAACAACGGGTAGCTATTTTGGGAGCAACAGGGGCAGTAGGGACGGAGCTGCTGACGCTATTGGAAGAGCGCAACTTTCCTGTAGCCGACCTCAAGCTTTTGGCCTCGCCCCGTTCAGCGGGCACTTATTTGACCTTCAAGGGGGAACGGATCCCGGTTGAGCCGGTTTCAGAAGCGGCCTTCCGGGGCCTGGATCTGGTGCTGGCCTCTGCCGGAGCCGGTGTCTCCAAAACCTGGGCCAAAACCATTGTGGATGCGGGGGCGGTGATGGTGGACAACTCCAGCGCCTTTCGCCTGGATCCCAATGTTCCGCTGGTGGTGCCGGAGGTCAACCCCCAGGAAGCCTTCCGTCACCAAGGGATCATTGCCAATCCCAACTGCACCACCATCCTAATGTGCGTGGCCATCTACCCCCTGCATCGCCACATCCCCCTGCGCCGCGTGGTGGCCGCTACCTATCAATCGGCCAGTGGGGCCGGGGCCCGCGCCATGGTGGAGCTGCAAGAGCAAACCCGCGCCTACCTGCAAGGCCAGCCCTTTCAGCCCCAGGTGTTCCCTTACCCCATTGCCTTTAACCTCTTCCTCCACAACAGTCCCCTGCAAGAGAACGGCTACTGCCAGGAAGAGATGAAAATGGTCAACGAATCCCGCAAGATTATGGGATCCCCCAACCTGCGGCTGACAGCTACCTGTGTGCGGGTGCCGGTGCTACGTACCCACGCCGAGGCCCTCAACCTGGAGTTTGAACAGCCCTTCCCTGTGGAAAAAGCTCGGCAAATCCTGGCCCAGGCCCCTGGGGTGGTGCTCATTGAAGATTGGCAGCAGAACCGCTTTCCCATGCCCATCGACGTGGCCGGCAGGGATGAAGTGGCGGTGGGCCGCATCCGCCAGGACATCTCCGAGCCCAAGGCCCTGGAGCTGTGGCTGTGCGGGGATCAAATCCGCAAAGGAGCGGCCCTCAACGCCATTCAAATTGCCGAGCTGCTTTTGAAGGACTAATTCACCGCAACCGCCCAGGTTACCGGTCCTGCTGTAACAGGGGCAGCCTCAGTGCTGCTCAACGTCACTGGGGAGTTGGGGTAGGTGCAGGTGTTGGGCGCGGAGGCGGAGGCTCATCCCCGGGCGGAGGCTCATCCCCGGGCGGAGGATTATTCCCGGTCGGAGGATTATCCCCGGGCGGAGGATTATTCCCGGTCGGAGGATTATCCCCGGTCGGAGGATTATTCCCGGTCGGAGGATT
>NZ_JANSIK010000087.1:0-12230 GCF_047462035.1 Synechococcus sp. R5-15
CATGTTGGCAGACTCGAAAGTAAACAGAAAGATCAACTGGTAGTAATCCGTACTGAACATATTATACATTGTTTTCAGTATAGTTGAGCTTATTATTGACTAGAGTCATGCTCCCTACAGCTGTGAGTTCGCACCCCTATCTTAACAAAAGTTAACAGCAGCTGCCACGTTTGCGCGGCTACATCAGGACACCGCCGAACAAGGCTGGAATAGGCAGCGTTTTATGGGAGAGCTGGGTACACAACCCTCGGAGGGATCTGCATCTAGCGTGGATCAGTTGTATGCGACTCCGTATATAGTATTGGGTGATGCGGGATCCCCACCCAAAATAGGGGCTTTGCCCCTCGACAGAGGTCGAGCAGATGTTCTAACCTTGGCTTCTAGGGTGGCCCAAGAGCGCTCTTCAAGATAGGTGTGCCGGGGTGTTGTCAGCGATGGCCAACCGGGATCCTAAGGCTGAGAGTGTGCCGCATCGCTAGCCTAAGCCCTGTTGAGCAGGTTTAATCTGGGCAGCTTCTGCTCTGCCCCAGGCTGTTGGTTAGTACTTAAGGGATCTGACCCCATAGCAACCAGAACAAGGCGCGATGCCGGGAGTTGAGATGAGAATGACGCGTTGTAATGTAGTATCGCCTGTGCGCTCCCTCTGCCGCTGTGCAGCTCAGGTGGGCGGCGTAGCCGGGATCCTGATCGGAACAGCTTGGGGGGGTTTGGCTGTGACTCCTGTTTGGGCTCAGGAGAATGCCCTACTGGCTCAGGCAGCCGCAGGCCCCATGAGCCGGCAAGAGGTGGCGGAACGGCTGAATCTGGTGCCTGTTTTTGCCATTGTGTCTCAGAACGGCACCCCCGTTGTCGCCAATGTGGAGCGAGATGGCCGCACCATCCAAGTGGTTTCCTTCTGGCTGGATCAAGCCCAAGCCCAGCAAGTGTTGGAGCAGGTGAAAGCCAGCAACCCCGAGATAGCCAGTCAAGCCCGGGTGGTGCCTCTCTCGCTGGGGTATGCCTACGAAAAATCGGAAGAGGAGCGCGCCAAGAATAGTGACCTGTATTTTGAGGTGGTGCCTCGGGCTTCTGATGTGGAAGCAGCCAAGCAGGTGCTGAAGGAAACCGGTCAAGATGTGCCTGCAGAAGCGATTGGTGTGCCTCTGTTCTATGGCCGCTCCGGCGAGGGGCTGCTGACCATCGAGCAGGATGGCCATGAGGTGGTGCCCTTCTTCTTCGACCGCAACGATTTGCGGAGGGCTTTGGATCGGGCGGCGGCGCAGAACCCGGATGTGGTTGGGAAAACCCAGATTGAAGTGACCTCGCTGGCCATTGTGGTGGAGCGCATGTTGGCTCCCGACGCACAGGCCGATGTGCAGAAGATCGCTTTTATCCCCTCTCGCTCGGCGCTGGAGTACATCCAATCGCTGGCCCGACCGGCCAATCCTTCCGCAAGTCCCCAGCCTCAGCGTTAACCTAAGCCCCTGATGGGATCCCCGTCTGCTCTGGTGAAGCGGTTAACAGAGTGGCGTGCCCAAGCCCTGAGGGCGGCAAAAGCGGCTGGGATCCCTGCCGAGGAAGTGGAGATTTTGCTCAGGGAACGGCTGGGGTGGGGGCCATTGGAGCGGTTGATGGGTCGCGCTCCGGCTGGGGAGGGGGATCCCCTGGAGGAGGTGCAGGCCCTTTGGCGGCAAAGGGTGGAAGAGCGCATCCCCCTACAGTACCTGTTGGGCAAAGTTGAGTGGGCGGGCTTGAGCTTGCGGGTGACGCCGGCGGTGCTGATCCCACGCCCGGAGACCGAGCTGCTGGTGGAGCAGGCTTCCCTTTGGCTACAGGCCAATCCTCTGCCGCCGGGATCCTGTTTTGCCGACCTGGGTACAGGCAGCGGGGCGATTGCCATTGCGTTGGCCCATCAGCACCCCCAGTTGCGGCTTCTGGCCGTGGATTCTAGCCCAGAGGCATTGGCTGTTGCGGCAGACAATGTGGTAGCCCACCATCTGCAGGAGCGGGTGAAGTTGCTGCTGGGATCCTGGTTTGTGCCCTTGGATCCCTGGCGAGGACGGCTGCGCGGCCTGGTTTCCAACCCTCCCTACATTCCCTCTGCTGAGCTGGCCTCTCTCATGCCAGAGGTGCGACTGCACGAGCCGCGACAAGCTCTGGATGGGGGAGAAGACGGCCTAGCCCACTTGCGACTGTTGATTCAAGCAGCACCGGATTACCTGGCCCCGAACTCCTTTTGGGCGGTGGAAGTGATGCGAGGCCAAGCCCCTTGGGTGGCGGAGCAGTTGCAAGCTAGAGGCTGCTATCGGCAGATCCAAGTTCACCGAGATCTGGCCGGGATTGAACGGGTGGTCAGCGCCCACTTCGTCGGATAGAAAAGGGTAGGATCCCATAAGATGGGGTATCGCCGGAGCCGGAACTGTCCAAAACTTAAAGCTCCGAGCCCAGAGATCTGAGCACGGATGGGATCCCCTGTCCTTCGCCAGGAGCACTTCTTGAGGGAGCCTTCGCCTACAGCCAAACCCGACCCACCCTTACAGCAGGCTGCCTCTGCCGACAAGCAAGAGGCTGTGGATTGGCAATTTGCTTTTGAACGCTCTGAGGTGATGCGGGCCTTTCAACAAGAGTTGCTCGTCAGCATCGGCCATGAGCTGCGCAATCCCCTCAGCAGCCAGATGGGATCCCTGCAGTTGGTGTTGTCGGATCTATGTGACTCTCCCGAAGAGGAGCGGGAATACCTGCAAAGTGCCAAAGAGGCGGTAGAGCGCCTGATCAAGCTGCTTGAGGAATACACCCGCCTGGCTCGCCATGACCTGCCCATCCAACCTCTGCGACCGGAACCGACCCGACTACGCCCCCTCCTGCAGGATGTGTACAGCCTAACTCGCCTACAGGCCCAGGATCAGGGCATTCGCTACGAATGGCCGGTTCTACAACCAGCCCCAGCCTCTGAGGTGCCCCTTCTCCCCGATAGCCTCACCGTTTGGGCGGATCCCCACGGCTTGGTGCAGGCGCTGCTGGGAGTGTGTCGCTGGGGCATCCGCACCCTACGCTATGGTTCGATGGCTTTGCACCCCTATCCCACCGCAGAAGAAGAGGGGCGACTGTGCCTGGGGTGGAACCTTGAGGGGCGATGCCATGTGCCCATTCAAACAGAGGGCTGTGCCGTCTGGCGGGTAAGCGAGCGGCTCCTGAGAGAAATGGGAGGCCAGCTGGAACTCTGCGAAAGCGGCCCCTACCGAGTTGGCATCAAGGTGACCCTGCGCCTCGCCCATTGAACCCCAGGCCAGAGGGACTTGGGCCTATCGGCTTCTCAAAGCTGGCCAGTTGGCATCTGCCCTCTTGATCAAGCCGGGGATGTCGCGCTCCCAGTTACGCTGTACCCGCTGGTTGGCGTTCAGGTACAGCTTGTCATCGACGATTTTCCAGGCAAAGGGATCCACCGGGTAAAGGTAGTTGTGGGCCACGGCCCAGGCACAAAACCCGCCGTACTGGGGGGCAAAGCGCTCTGGGTCGTTGCGAAACCGCTCCCGATTCTCGGCGCTGGCAAACCTCCAGGTCACCCCTCCCCACTCCCATTCATACTCTGGGGATCCCTTGACCGGCTTGCCGTCGATGAAATAGGCCACCGGGTCATAGCCCCGCAGGGCCAGGCCATCCGTTGCAAAAAAGGGGCCCGGGGATCCCTCCTCGACAGCCCCAACGACCTGTCCTTGGGCTGGGAGAGACAGGAGCCAAGCTGGGTGAGAAGCAACAGCCCCAACCATCAGCAGCAGCGGGATCAAAGCCCAACGATTTTTGACCATCACAACCTCCCAAGTCCTCAATCGAAAATCGAAATGAGCAAGAAAGCCTTACTCTTCCCCTTCAGGTTCCAAAAGACATCTGACAAAAGACATCTGAGGAGATGCTGGCTTCCGGGGACTGGGAACAGTTTGGCCACAGCGAGGAGATTTGCCTGTGATTTGGATCTCGGAGATCTAAAAAAGCTCAACCTTCTCGGCGCAGGGCCAATTCGGCCCGATCCAGTTGCATTAGCACCCGCTCCACCTTTTCGGGGTTGAGAGGTCGACTGGAAGTGCGGTACTGGGAGGCCAGCGTGTTAAACACCGTGCGCAAAGTGGTAAAAGACTGCAGCTTATCGTAGCGATGGCCGTGGTAGCGCCCAGAAAACTCCTGGATGGCTTGCATGGCTTCCGCTCGCGCCTCTTCCGGGTTCATCAGGGGATCCCCTTCTGAAAGGACGGTGCGCAGGGTTTGGATCAAGGTCATGCTGTCTTCGTAATACTTGCCGGTGAGACGGGCAGCCTGAGCAACTGAGCTCGCTGAGCCCAGCAAAAGGGCTACAGACAGGAGCAGGCTGACAAGACGCAGAAAAAAAGTTTTGAGCATGGGGAACCTAATGTAACTTACTTTTAAGCATAAGCCACAGCAACACCAGAGGAGTCACCCAAAAGATGCTGTTCACCCCCTTCAGCGACTTTCTGCAGAAGCTGGGCCAGTACGGATCCCATTGGACAATGCTGGCCCTAATCTTGGGATTTGCCTGTGCTCACAGCGGACTGGCCTACTTGCGACCCTGGGGGGAAAGCCGGCTGGGATCCCGTCTGTACCGCATCTTCTTTGCTCTGGTGAGCCTCAGTTTGGCACCGCTGTTGCTCATCTATTTTTTCAACCACCGCTACGACGGGGTGATTCTCTGGGATCTCCAAGCCGTCCCAGGCATTCGCACCACCGTTGCTCTTTTGTCTGCCCTCTCTTTTTTCTTTTTGTATCCGGCCACCTTCAACTTGCTGGAGATCGCCGCCATTCGCAAGCCGGAGATCCACCTGTTTGAAACCGGGATCATCCGCATCACCCGTCATCCCCAAATGGTGGGCCAGGTGATCTGGTGTGTGGCCCATTCCCTGTGGATTGGCTCCAGCTTTATGGCGGTGACCTCGCTTGGGCTCATTGCCTACCACCTGTTTGCGGTTTGGCACGGGGATCACCGCCTGGAGCGGAAATACGGGCAGGCCTTCCGCGATCTCAAGGCGCGCACCTCCGTGATCCCCGGCTTGGCCATTCTGCAGAAGCGACAGCAACTGCGCCCCCAAGAGTTTTTTCGCTGGGCCTATCTGGGGGTATTCAGCTTTGTATTGATTCTTTATGCTTTCCATCCCCAAATGGTTTCTGCAGCCAGCCAAGTTGCCTGGTAGCATGATCCCAAAGAACTTCTTTAGTTTGGGAGTGATGGCCTTGCAAGTTGCTTTAGATGCTTTTAATCAAGAACTTTTGACAAGTGATGGGTTGGTTTTGGTGGATTTCGGCGCCCCTTGGTGTGGCCTGTGTCGCTTCATTCAGCCGATTACCGACCGTCTCGTAGCCGAGTGGGGAGGGGCGGTCAAAGTACTGCGGGTGAATGTAGACGACAATTTTTGGCTGCCGCGCCGCTATCGGGTGCGCTCTTTGCCAACCCTAATTTTGTTTGAGAAAGGTCAAGAAGTGCAAAGGCTGGAGCACTTCGCCAGCCGCGATGAGGTGCTTCGCCGCTGCGAGCAGTTGTTTCTTGACCACCTGCGCTACCTGGGTTCGGGAGCCTGCTCATCCTTGTTTGAGCCCCAAGCCCCGCCGCCCGGCGTGTAGAGGGTGATCACGTCGCCGGCTTTTAGGGAGCGGCTGATTTTGCCAGGCAAGGGATCCCCGTTGAGGAGGTTGATCCCCACTTGGCCTGGCCCGCCTCCCTGTTCTCCTTGGGGGGCATAGTGGCGCCGCTCGGTGAGCAGGGAGAGGGTGCAATCCTGCAAAGTCTGGATGGAGCGGATTAGCCCCCAGCCGCCCCGCTGTTGGCCATGGCCGCCGGAATCCTGGCGTAGCTCGTAGCGCAGTACCCGCAGGGGATACTCCAGCTCCAGAGCCTCGATGGGGGTGTTGAGGGTATTGCTCATGCCCACATGCACTCCGTCCAAACCCGGTCGTTGCCGGCTGGCCCCCTGACCACCTCCCAGGGTTTCGTAGTAGGTGAAGTGGCGGTTGCCCAGCACACAGTTGTTCATGGTGCCCTGCCCCTGAGCGATGCTCCGCAATCCGGCCACGGGAGCCAGAGCTTTGAACACCACATCGGCAATTCGCTGCGAGGTTTCCACATTGCCCGCCACCACTGCTGCCGGAAACTGGGCATTCACCAAGCAGCCGGGCGGCGCCACGATCTCGATGGGATCCTCCAGGCCGACATTGCTGGGGGCCGTGGGATCCAACAGACAACGCAGGGCAAACAACACTGCCGAGCGGGTGACGGCCAGCGGCGCATTCAGGTTTCCCGCCATGGCCGGAGCGGTACCGGTGAAGTCCACCCGCAGCTTCTCGCCCCTGACCTCCACCTGCACCCGAATCTCAAGGGGCGCGGGCGGATCCCCGTAGCCCTCCAACCAATCCTCAGCCGTGTAGATCCCATCGGGCAGAGCCTGAATTTGCGCCCGCATCCGCCGGCGGCTGTATTCGATCACCCCCGCGATCAACTGCCAAGCTTCCTCTTCTCCAAAGCGGGCCAGCAACTCCCGAAACCGGCTCATCCCCACTGCGCTGGCCCCCACCTGGGCCTGCAGATCCCCCCGCCGCTGCTCGGCATTGCGCACATTGGCCAGGATTAGGCGCAGCAGATCCTCCTGCCAGTACAACTCTCCTTCTAGAGAGAGCCCAGCCAGCCGTACCGGCGGGATCACCAGCCCCTCTTGCCAAAGTTCTGTGGAGTCGGCGGGCATGGAGCCAGGGCGCATCCCTCCAATATCAGCGTGATGAGCACGGTTCACAGCATAGGCGCAAATCCGGTCGGGATCCCTCCAGCCGGGAATGGCCGCGACCACCGTAACGTCCGGCAGATGGGATCCCCCCTGGTAGGGATCGTTGAGGAGAAACACATCTCCGGGTCGCGGGTTGGCTGCCACCACCGCTCGCACCGCCTGCGAAAGGGCGCCCAAATGCACCGGGATGTGAGCTGCCTGGGCAATGCAAGCCCCTTGCGCGTCAAACAGAGCTGTGGAGCAATCCCGCCGCTCCTTGATGTTGGCCGAATAAGAACCGCGGATGAGGCGGGCTCCCATCTCTTCGGCAATCCCCGCCAGAGCGTTGGCCATGACCTGCAACCGGATGGGATTGGAGACAGGATAGTTGCTATCCATATCCCTCAAAGCCTACGCCCCAGCCAAACGGCCACCCTGCGGATCCCTTGCCAGAACTGCAAACGACGTTGCCAGCGGGCAAGGGTATGGCGATTCTCGCGCAGACGATCCCGCAGACGCAGCAACTCAGCGGGAGTGGGAGCCAAGGCCTGTTGAGCTGCTTCTCGCCAATCGGCCATGGCCTGCTCTGTGACCCCAAGAGCCGAGCGCAGCTTCAAAATGACAGGAATGAGAGCAACCAGGGCCAAAAACAGCAAGCCGTTGAGGCCGCAAACTGCCCAGACAGCCCATCCCGAACTCCAATTGGCATTCACAGAGAGCTCCGGGTAGGGATCCCGACAAGGCTCACTGCTGCTGCAGCATCAAGGGGCGCAACACCCGGCCATCCCCCACCACAACCACCGTTGACAGCACCTGCTCACCACGGCGGAAGGTAATCGGCACCGATTGGCCTACTGGGGTATTTTGGATGATCTGCTGCACATGTTGCACGGAGGTGACCCGCTGCCCATCCACTCCAATCAAAATATCGCCCTGGGCCAGACCGGCTCGTTGAGCAGGACCATCCTGGAGCAAGCCGACCACCTGCACCCCCTGAACTCGAAGTGCGGGGCCGAACAGACGACGGCTGATGGCGCTCTGGGCTTGCTCGCCGTTCACCGTTTCAATGGCAACTCCAATGAAGCCGTTGCCGACAGCATAGGAGGCAGGCGACCACTGAACCCCGAAGCTGTTGGCGTCGCTGCTGACCTGAACCGTGGAGCCGTGGTGGTTGTAAGCTTCACCCCCAACCGAGTCGCAGGGGTAGGCCACAACTGCATCTGCCAGCAAGAAGGAGATGGGCAGGGCTAGGGCAAGCTTGAACAGATGGGTTGGTTTCTGCATGGTTCGACCCTGGAAACGGTGAAGTAGAAATGAGCTTGAATCCGCGAAGCACTTGGGTGGATGCACCAGCCAGGTGTGGGCAGCTTGCACCGCCCCTCCCTCAGTGATAAACCCAAAATCGCCAACTGTCGATAGGCTTGGCCGTGCTTCTGGGCTGGATCCCAAGGTTTTGCCGGCCTTCCTGTAGCAATTCTTCAAGGTCTTGGGATCCCTGGCAGCACTGGGTTGGCTCGGCGGGGCTCACAAACCGGCAAAGCGATCGGTGGCTTCCAGGAGGGCGGTGCGGATTCCGGGCTCGGTGATGGAATGGCCAGCATCGGGGATCATCCGAAACTCTGCTTCTGGCCAAGCCTGATGCAGCTCCCAAGCAGAGATGGGCGGGCACACCACGTCGTAGCGCCCCTGGACGATCACCGCCGGCAGATGCCGCAGCCGTCCCACCCCCCTGAGGAGCTGATCCTCCGGATCCAAAAAACCGCCGTGGACAAAGTAATGGCACTCAATGCGGGCAAAGGCCTCGGCAAACTCTCCCCGACCAAAGCGCTCGATGAGCTCTGGGCTGGGGATCAACTTGCTGGTGCTGGCCTCCCAGACGGACCAGGCGCGAGCTGCCCTCAGCCGTACCTGGGGATCTGGGTCGTTGAGGCGGCGGTGGTAGGCTGCCAGCAGGTCATCCCGCTCTTCGGGAGGGATCGGCTCCAGGTAATGTTCCCAAGCGTCGGGGAAAAAGTAGCCGGCCCCCGACTGGTAAAACCAGCGGAGCTCAAAAGGGCGCAAGAGAAAAATGCCCCGCAAGACAAACCCTAGGCAGGATTGGGGGTGGGTTTGCCCATAGGCCAGGGCAAGGGCACTGCCCCAGCTGCCCCCGAACACAAACCAGCGATCAATGCCCAGATGCTGGCGCAACTTCTCGATATCCGCCACCAGATCCCAGGTGGTGTTCTCCCGCAGCTCGGCATAGGGGCGACTTTTCCCGCAGCCCCGCTGATCGAACAGCACCACCCGCCAGCGGCTGGGATCGAAATACTGCCGGTAGATGGGATCGATCCCGCCTCCAGGCCCCCCGTGCAAAAACACCACCGGCTTGCCTGCCGGGTTGCCACACTGCTCGTAGTACAGGGTGTGGAGGGAGGAAACCGCCAGAAAACCTTGATCGTAGGGCTCGATGGGGGGATAGAGATCGCGCGACATAACTTGAAGCTCTGCTGGTCATCACTCTCAGGGTCTGCGCAGGGCAATGGTGGCCTTGGGCGGGATCCCTTCCTGAAAGGTCTCGCCATCCGCGGCCAGGATGACAAATTGCAGCTCCTGACCCGGCTGGGCGCCCAAATTGCTCCAGGGGATGGCCACCTCCAAACAGGCATCCACCACCGCCTTCACTTGATGGCCGATGGCGTGCCAGGTGTGGTACTCCCCTGCTTGCAAGAGCTGGGCTTGCACCTCCGCCGGATGCTGGCCGGTGCCGGGAGGCGGCAGCGACAGCTGCAGCAGGTGGCGGTAGTGGTAGTTGAGAGGGGCTTCTGCCGGCAACCCCTGCAGGGGAATGGGGCTGTTGACGGTGACGCGGTTGGGATAGAACCACAGCACCAGCAATTGCCTGGGCCGCTGCACCACCGAGTTAAAATCCAGCCGCAGGTAGAGGTTGAAGTGATCGAACCCGTACCAGAGGCGACGAACAATGCTGTTGCGGTGCATGGTGCCTCGGGCCGCTCCAATCTCCACCCGCCCGGCTTGGCTCCACTCCCGTTCTGCCGGACGACCGTTGATGGCCGGGTGGATAAACCCCTGCGGCAGGCGATCCCCTAGGCCGTCATGATCCTCTAGGGGAAATCGCAGCACGGTCGGCACTGCCTCTCCCAAAGCGGTGTAGAGCGCCTGCAGGTGCTCCCGAAACAACTGATCGAAAACGGCATCATGGGCGGAAGAGTGGCCTGCCCCAAACCACCAGAACCAATCGGATCCCTCGGCGGCCCAGAGGGCTTCCCAGGCTTGGGGATTGGCGCGGGGATGATCCTGAATCACCTGGCGGGCCTGAGCCAAGAGCTCCCAAGCGCGGTTTTTGACGGGATCCCCAATCCAGGTGGTGAAATCTGCCTCGATCCAGGAGCCGCTGTGAAGTTGCTCTGCCGGCAAAAACTCGGTGGGCGGAAACTGATCCAGAAACTCCGAAACGGTCACCAGCCGCAGGGAGGAGTGCTGGCTGAGGCGGGTGTAAAGGTTTTCCAAGAAGGGCCGGCCATCCTGGGGGTAGTACTCCCAGCAGTTTTCCCCATCCAGAGCGATGGTCACCAGCCAGGGCTGCTCCTGGGGCAGGCGGTTGCGGATGCTCTCCAGATGGCCAATGAGATCTTTGGCGGCAGCATCGGCGGGCATGGCGCTGTAGCTGAAGCCAATCAAATCCGAAAGGCGGTGATCCCGAAAGACGATGGCCAGATCCCCCCGCTCGGTTTCCAGGCGGTAGGGGCGGTAGAGCTTCTCCGGCTCCAGAATGTGGCCCTGCCCATCGCGATGAAAAGGCTGGCCCAGGCTCCACCCCAAAACCCCTTCGTCGGAGATGATCCACTCAAAGCCCTGTTTTTGCACAATCGGCACAATGGCAGGGCTTACGGATTGCTCGGAAGGCCACAGGCCCCGCGGCTCGCGGCCAAAGCGCTCCCGATAGATCTGCTTAGCCCGCTCCAGTTGGCTGTGGACATCCTGCTCCCAGTGAAAGGGGTAGCGAGGCAAAGGCAACCCTGGCCGAGCCACCCGCGCCGAGCGCTCGCTCACCAACAGGGGCAAGATGGGGTGGGTATAGGGGCTGGTGGTCAGTTCCAGTTGGCCGCTGCTCTGCAGTTTGGCGTGCTGGGGCAAGATAGCGCCGAGGATCTGTTGTTGCTTGGCGTAGATCCGCTGCCGATCCGCCAGGGTAAAACCGGATCCCATCTTAATCCAGCCCTCGATCTCAGGATCCTCCTGAAAGAGAGGATCAAACCAAGACAGGTTGTGCCAGGCCAGCAGATCCCCGAAGTCCTGCGGAGTCCAGTACTGCAGACACCAGTTCACCCCCTGAGATTCCCGTTGGTTGTAGAGCTGCCGGTAACGGGGATAGGGCTCGATCATGGTGGGGTAGTGGCTGTCGAAAAAACGCTCGACCACAAAGCGCAGTTGATCGGGGCTGAGCTTTTCGACAGGGGATAAGGTCAGTTCCAGGTAAGGATCAAAAGCCGAGCCGGCTACGTACTCTTCGATTTGCACAATCAGGGAGGGCACCAAGTTGACCGTTTGGTGCAGGCGGGGATAGCGCTCCAGCAGCAAGACCAAGTCCAGGTAATCTTTGATCCCGTGTAGGCGCACCCAAGGCATGCGATATTTACCCGCCACCGGACTTTTGTAGAGGGGTTGGTGTTGGTGCCAAACCAGGGCGACGTGCAGCGGGTAAGTCATGGGCGGTACCGGATCCAACCATCACCCGGATACTAGCCCATCTGTCTGGCTGGCGATCGTAAGAAACTCTTGAATGTCTGAGCTCTGCCGGTGTCGATGGCGGTGGGGAAAAGCTTGCCATTCGGCAGATTCCTCAGGAGAATGGCGGCAAATGGAAGAGCTGAGCCATGACTGCCGCTACCCACCTTCTGGAACAGTCGATCGTTGTCTTTTCCCAAAACTATTTGCCCATCAGCCGGGTCAATATCAAGCGGGCAATCGTGCTGCTGCTAACAGGCAAAGCCGAACCGCTCTCGATGATGAATGTGCCGGTGTGGAAGGTGCGCTCCCCCAGCCAGGTCATTGAAGTGCCCGAACATATTCGCCTGACCATCAAGGGCAAAGAGCGCGCTTGGCGCGTGCCCCCTGTGAATCGGCGGGAGGTTTTGCGGCGGGATCACCACACCTGCCAGTATTGTGGCAGCACCCACAATCTGACCTTGGATCATGTCGTGCCCCTCTCCAAAGGGGGATCCCACAGTTGGGACAATGTGGTGACGGCTTGCGAACGCTGCAATCAACGCAAGGGCAACCGCACCCCTGAAGAAGCCAACATGCCCCTGCGCAGCAAACCCCGTGCCCCTCTCCACCCGACGGTGGCTTTTGCGGAGCAGTTCTGGCGCGAACACCAAAGTCGGCAAGAGTGACATCCTCCCGGCGCTCATCCTATGGACAGAGCGCGGGCCACCCTTCCCGTCAGCAGGACGGAGTCCTTACCTCGCGGTCGGGCATTCCTGCCCCACG
>NZ_JANSIK010000088.1:0-6973 GCF_047462035.1 Synechococcus sp. R5-15
GCGGGCAGGGCGCGGGACTGATTGCCCCCGCACCCCGTTAGCTACACCGCCGGGAAGCCCCGCCCTCTATTAGGGGCTAGTGACTAGTGACTAGTGGCTAGCCACTATCCAGGGTGAGAGTCGGGATGAAAGGCGGGGACATGATGTTTTGTCCTTGACTGGTGCCATAAACATAAAAAGTAGCGGGGTTTTATACACTGCCGCTATAAACATCAAGTACAGGGTGGTGGGGCATCCCGTCCTTTTCGCGCTAGCAGCGCGGAGCGCTAACCGGAGTCACTGTTCGCGTCAGCGGGACGGAGTCCTTGAAGCCCGCACTCTCTCGCTTTAGCGGCGCGGAGCGCTTTGCATCAGCATGAGTGCGGGAGTATGTCACTTAAACCAGAAGCAGATCTCAGCTTTTGCCCAGCTTCAGCATCTGATCCACCACCCCTAGGGTTTCTTCGTAGAGGTAGTCGGGGCCAAGCCGCTGCAACTCGGCAGCCAGCAGGGTGTCGAGGGAATCCTGCTCCAGGGGAGCCACCTGGCGAACCACACATCTCTGAGCGCCCCCCATGGCTTCCATGCGCATACACCCTGTGATTTCGGAGCACAGCACAGTACAGGCGTCGGCTTCTTGGTTGCTGGAGGTGAGGCGCAGCCCGATGAGATCCCCCGGCTGGCTGATTTCCGAGGCCAAGGGCACAGCGGCCAGTTCTGCCATCACCTCGCCGCCCATTTGGGTTTGAAAGCGGATGCGGTCAATCTTGTAATCGTGTTCTTGAGCCTGAACCCGCTCTGTGGGAGTCCATCCCAGGCGACCGGCCAGCCAGCCCAGGAAAAGGAACGCTTGGCAGGGATTGCCGGCTTTGTAGTCGAGGTTCACGCGATCTACGAGGTATAGGGACTCCCGCCGGTCGGGAGGGTCAAAGGCTTGGGCGGTGAGTTCCTGCCAAGGCAGCAGCCGCCGCCAGTTGAGATCCCCACAGTGGCGCCCCTCACCCACCAAGAGGTGGATTTCCTGCAGATCTTCTTCTGGATTGACAAAGCCCCGTGAATCGACGATGACCCGGTTGCTCAGAGCCACCAATTTTTGAAACAGCAAGCTGTTCAAATCCAGATC
Organism: Synechococcus sp. R5-15; assembly: GCF_047462035.1. Taxonomy (NCBI): domain Bacteria; kingdom Bacillati; phylum Cyanobacteriota; class Cyanophyceae; order Synechococcales; family Synechococcaceae; genus Synechococcus; species Synechococcus sp. R5-15. The sequence goes on from NZ_JANSIK010000088.1 coordinate 1,103, forward strand.
CCCTTGCCACCACAAAAAGGTGGGCAAGTTGGGGATCAGCAGCGAGGCAACGGTGCTGCAGGCCCGCACAAAGGCCGATTCGGGCGCTTTCAGGGTGATGTATTCGCAACAGACCAACGAGCTGCGCTGCTCACGGGTCACCGGACAGTAGGCGGCCACCTGGGCCTCGATGGCGTCGTCTGCAGATCCCTCTCGTTTGGCTCGCAGGTCAATGACGCGACAGGGGTTTTGGGTGGCGATGGCCTCGACGGTGGGAGAAGGTAGCAACAGCGCATCGTCCAGAGATTCGTACACCACCAGGGTAAAGGTGGCAGCGCGGGCGGCAACGCTCTCTCCTTTGGAAGACCAGATCTTGTTCAGCTCCTGCTCAATATCTTCGATGGAGACATCTTTCGGGGTTTGTAGGGGCAGGACGGCAGCAGATTGATCCATAGTCTCCTCCTGGAGTGGACTCTTGCTCGATTCTAGGCAGGGGGGTCGGCTGGCCGGGAAGGGCTTAAGGCGAGGTACAGATTGACCAACTCAAGCCTGCTCTCCGCACTTGCTCCAGGAAACTCGAGGCTCAAGCAGGCCGAGGCTGGATGTTCAGCTCCAAGGGGCAGGCGGGATCCCCTGTCAAGAGCACTCCGCGGCCATTGGCGTGCAAGTGCCGCACAATCCAGTACAGGGTTTCTATGCGCTCCGGGCAGCCCAGTTTCTCTGCCAGTTGGGGCAAAGTCAGGGATCCCTGCTGCTCCTGCACCGTCTCTAGCAATCGCCGTTGCAGCTCCAAGACGGCGCTGGCGGCTTTTTTGCCTGCTTCCACCCCCGGTTGATGGTAGGCGTTGATCTGGATTAGGGAGGCATAGAGGCCCACGGCTCGTTCGTAGAGGGCGATCAAGGCCCCCACCGAGCGGGCATCTACCCGTGGCAGCGTCACGGTAATGGAGTCGCGACCGTTTTCGTAGAGGGCCTGGCGGGTGCCCTGCAGCAGGCCGTTCAGGTAGTCGCCACTGGTCACCTGCGGCTCCACGAAGGGGGAAGGGATCCCAGGCTCCCGATCCTGAAGCACCTCGATGAAGGTGACAAAGAAGTTGTTCAAGCCATCCCGCAACTGCTGGACGTAGGCATGTTGGTCGGTGGTGCCCTTGTTGCCGTAAACGGCGATGCCCTGCTCCACACGGTTGCCGTTTAGATCGTGGGATTTGCCCAGGGATTCCATCACCAACTGTTGTAAGTAACGGCTAAACAGCAGCAGGCGATCCTTGTAGGGCAAAACCACCATGTCCTTGCGCCCTTGCCCTTGACCGACGATGTACCAGGCCATGGCCAGTAGAGCGGCGGGATTGCGCTCCAGGTGGGGCAGGCGGGTGGCCTCATCCATGGTGGCTGCCCCGGCCAGCAAGGCCCGGATATCAATGCCCTGCAACGCTGCCGGCAACAGGCCCACCGGGGACGTTTCGGAGGTGCGCCCCCCCACCCAGTCGAAGATGGGGAAGACCTCCAACCACCCCTCCTGCCGCGCCTGCTGCTCCAATTGGCTGCCGGGGCCGGTGATGGCCACCGCATGGGCAGAAAAAGGGATCCCGGCTTTTTGGTAGGCCAGCTTCACCTCCACCAAGCCATTGCGGGGCTCTGGGGTGCCGCCGGATTTGGAGGTGGTGATCACCAGGGTTTGCCCCAGTTGGTCTGCCAGCCGCCCCAGCACCCGGTCAAACCCGTCGGGATCCGTGTTGTCGATGAAGTGGATGTTCAGGGGGGGGTGCAGCGGAGCCAGGGCCTCCGCCACAAATTGCGGCCCCAGAGCTGAGCCGCCAATGCCGATGCAGAGCAGCTCGGTGAACCGTCCCCCCCCGCTGGCCGGGATGGTTCCGCGATGGATCTTTTCGGCAAAGGTTTCCACTCGCTCAATGGAATCCTGAATGGCCTGCCGGATTTCAGGGGTGGGAGCCAGCTCGGGCGCCCGCAGCCAATAGTGGCCCACCTGGCGGCTTTCGTCGGGGTTGGCAATGGCTCCTGCCTCCAAAGCCTGCATATCGGCAAAAGCCTGGGCAAAGCGAGGCCGTAGCGCTTCCACCTGAGGGGGAGTGAAACGGATGCGGCTGATATCGACGAAAATCTCCAGGCCGGGATGGTAGTAAAGCCAATCGCAGTAGCGCTGCCAGAGTTGGAGGCTGTCCATGGGATCCCTTTTGCCGAAATCCCTAACCAGCTTACCAAACTCTTTCTTACTCCCAGCCGAGGGTCGTGCGCTCCAGCCAGGACTGATCCAAACTGACCAGCGCCTCTTTGACCCCCACACCGGTCTCAGGGTGACGCCAGTCGGGAGCGATCTCCCCCAAGGGAGCTAAGACAAAAGCACGTTCCATCATGCGGGGGTGGGGCAACGTCAGCTCAGGGCTGTTCAGGATGCGGCTGCCCATGGCCAGCAGATCCAAATCCAGGGTTCTGGCCTCCCAGCGGATGCGCCGCACCCGTCCTGCCTCCTGCTCGATGGCCAGCAGCGCCCCGAGCAACTCCAGGGGAGACCGGTAGGGGGGAAAGGGATCCAACGCCACCACTGCATTGAGGTAATCAGGCTGTCCGGGTGGCCCCCCTTGGGCTGGGCTGCGGTAGAGACTGGAACAGGCCACCACCTCTCCCAACCGGCGCAACTTCTGCACAGCCAAGCGCAACTGCTGCAGCGGATCCCCCAAGTTGCTTCCCAGGGCAATGTAGGCCAGGTCGGGATTCATACAGATCGGCGACGGTCGATCTCTACGTAAACATCATCGAACAGCCCCGGCAGGGGAGCTTGGGGCTTGTGAACCCGCACGGTCAGGGCCTCCAGCTGGGGATAGCTCTGCCACAGCCGCTCTGCAATCTGGTCTGCCAAGGTCTCGATCAAGCGGCGGCGCTGGCCGGTCACCTCTTGCCGCACCATCTCATACACTTGGGCATAGTCCCCATCTCATACACTTGGGCATAGTCCACTGTGCCAGAGAGGTCATCCTGGATCTGGGCCAGGGAAAGCTGCATCTCCACATCCACCACAAAGCGCCCGCCCAAAACTGCTTCCTCCGGGCAGTGGCCGTGGTAAGCATGAAAGACAAGGCCCTGGAGCACCAGCCTACCCTGCATCATGGTGCAGAGCTTCCCAAGTGGCGAGGGCGGAAACATGAGCTGGCACGTTATGAACCCGTACCAGGGCAGCTCCCCGGCTGGCCGCAAACAGGTGGACGGCCACGCTGGCGCTGTCTCGCTCGCTGGGCACGGCAATGCCGGAAAGCTTGCCCACAAAACTTTTGCGGGATGCCCCCACCAAAACTGGGTAGCCGTAGGCCACCAGCCGCGGTAGGGCTTTGAGCAGGGTTACATTCTGCTCAGCAGTTTTGGCAAAGCCCAAGCCCGGATCCAAAACAACGCTGGGCACGCCCGCTGCCAGGGCCCGCTCTGCCTGTTCCCTGAGAAAACCGAAAACCTCCCCCTCCAGGTCAGCATAGTCGGTCTGCTGCTGCATGGTGCGCGGTTCTCCCCGCATGTGCATGATCACCGCCGGCACCCCCTTTTCGGCACAGACCTGTATCATTTGGGGATCCCGCAGCCCGCTGACATCGTTGATGATGTGCGCCCCGGCAGCCAAAGCCGCAGCCGCCACCTCCGTTCTGCGCGTATCGACGCTGATGGGGATCCCGGATCCTTCCAGGGCCCGGATCACGGGCAAGACTCGGTCGCATTCCACCTCCACCGATACCGGCTCCGCTCCCGGACGGGTGGACTCGCCGCCAATATCCACGATCAAGGCCCCTGCCGCTGCCATGGCTTTGGCTGCCTGCACAGCCGCTTCTGCAGATCCCCACTGGCCGCCATCGCTGAAGCTGTCGGGGGTAACGTTTAGCACCCCCATCACCCCAACGCCCCGCCAAGAAAGACGGTAGCCCTCCGGCGTCTGTTCTGCCCCAGGCAGAGGACGTCGGGAGATCAAGCTGGTAACACCCATAACCGCTGCAGGCTGCCGTGTTGCAAAAGCAGGGGGAAAAGTCTCCCACTGCCTAGGATGGTATTGCCGTCAATCCCAAGGCTGGCGCAAGCCCAACAGGATTCTACAAAATTTTTTACAACGTCCTTACAGAGCCACGATTGGTGAAAGGCTGCCCCTGCCGGCTCAAGCGCAAGGAATGGCCCCCGCCGACAGAGGAAGCTCTCTCGCTCTGGCTAGAACATGATGTCGTCTTCCGAACGACCCCAAATACACCAAATGATAGAGGCAAAGATCGCCATGTAAACCCAGGCCATCGGGCCGTATTGCAGCAGATCCATCAATACATCCCTAAAACATTTGTTTATCTAGTCCAATTATTGTGATGTTTCGTTACAGCGTCAACCGTTTTCTTAGGAAAAGGCCCCCTCTCAGACCCAGCCGGAGCTGCGCTGGGATCCCTTGTCCAGGGCGGGTTAAGTCTTTTTGCCTAAAGACAGGGAGTAAGTCTTCAGTTTCTGAGAAAACCCAGCTTGCCTGAGAGATGCAGGAGGATAGGGAACTAGACATTGAAGCGGAAGTGCATCACGTCCCCTTCCTGGACGACGTAGTCTTTGCCTTCGCTGCGCAGCAGGCCCTTTTCTTTGGCGGCATTCAGGGATCCCGCCGCCACCAGATCGGCATAGGCCACCGTCTCGGCCCGGATGAAGCCCCGCTCAAAATCGGAGTGGATCACCCCGGCTGCCTGAGGGGCTGTGGCGCCGACTGGAATCGTCCAAGCGCGGGTTTCTTTGGGGCCAGAGGTAAAGTAGGTGCGCAAGCCCAACAGCTCGTAGGTGGCTCGGATGAGAGATTTCAGCCCGCCCTCTTTTACCCCTAACGAATCCAGATAGGCCTGTCGCTCGTCGGGGGGCAGCTCCACCAGTTCCGCCTCCACCTGGGCTGAGACCACCACCACACCTGCCCCTTCCGCCTCGGCAAATTGCCGCACCTGCTCCACCCAGGCATTGCCGCTGGCCAGATCCGTTTCCGCCACATTGGCGGCGTAGATGACTTTTTTACGGGTGAGCAGCCCCAACCCTTTGATCAACTGCTCTTCTTCTGGGCTGAGGGGTACCAGGCGAGCCGGCTTGCCCTCGTCCAAGGCAGCCTGTAATTGTTCCAGAGCCTGCAACTCCAGTTGGGCGGTTTTGTCGGACTTGGCCTGCTTGCGCACCCGCTCTATGCGCCGCTCGATCTGGGCCAAATCCGCCAAGGCTAGCTCCAAGTTGATCACCCCGATATCCCGCAAGGGATCCACCGAACCCGCCACATGCACAATGTTCTCGTCTTGGAAGCAGCGCACCACGTGCACCACGGCGTCCACCTGGCGAATGTGGGAGAGAAACTGGTTGCCCAGACCCTCCCCCTTGCTGGCTCCAGCCACCAGCCCGGCAATATCCACAAACTCGATTTGGCTGGGGATGATCTCGGCAGAACCGCTGATCTTGGCCAGCACCTGCAAGCGCTCGTCGGGCACCGCCACCCGCCCCACATTCGGCTCAATGGTGCAGAAGGGAAAGTTGGCCGCCTCGGCTTTGGCATTTTCACAGAGGGCGTTGAACAAGGTAGATTTGCCTACGTTGGGCAGGCCGACAATTCCAGCTCTCAACATCCAGATCTTGGGGAAAAAGCCAAAAACCAGGGTAACGGGATCCCTTGCCCAGCGGAAAGATCCCTACTCTGACGTTAGCATTTGCCGCCCCTTTCCCAACCGGTGGATCCGCTCCCAAGCGCTCCGCGCCGCCAACGCCACCACCCTCGGCTCCTCTCCCAAGAGAACTGTATTTTTTGTCAGCTGCACAGTGTTGGGCAGCTGAGGTCTTTTGACATCCTCCCCTGCCTGAAGGCCGGAGATTCCTACCACGCTACGCATGGATGGCTCCTTGCGCAGT
>NZ_JANSIK010000089.1:0-17226 GCF_047462035.1 Synechococcus sp. R5-15
GCGACTGTAAACTCGCCTGAAATTCCGAAACTTAGCTGTCCTCTGGGGCCGCTAGGGATTGGGATAAAGCTCGCACCCTGCGCATAGCGCGGGTGTCGGGTAGTTTACAAAAGCTTGAATCGAGATGTTTTGTGAGTTTGCAAATGGCTACATAGGTAGTTGTGGGCTACGTGGGGATTATGAAAAAAATTAAGACTTTTGGCACAGCGGCAATTTTCGCCAGTAGTCCGGCACTAGGATGGCTTCCAAGTATACCCGGCGGGATCCCATGTATGTATATTGCCCGGAGGAGTTTCTGGGAAGCAAAACCCAGTGCAACCTAGAAGCATTGATAGAACGGCTGGAAGAGGGGGGTCGCACCCTTTTGAGCCAGTTGTTTGACGTTCGTTACCCTTACTGGAAGCGTAATCTCCGCAACAACATTCGCTTGGTGGGGGAGCTGCGCTATGTAGGCGAGGTACCCGTTCTGGTTTTGTTTGGCCTCTGGCCGAGAGGCAGTCACGAATACCGGGAGTTCTTAGACCGACGGCGAGATCCGGATTATCAAGAGCGGGTGCGGAGCTGGGTGCCCGATGACCGGTTGCAGGCGTGGCTGGCGCAACGGCGGGAACCAGTGGATCCGCCAAACCATCTCCCCCCTCTGCCCGACGAGCTGTATGAATGGACACAGTTCTTGAATGCTCCCAATCCGCAGGAGCGGCTTGTGTTGGAAAGCGGGGAATGGGTTCGGCAAGTGCAAGCCCTTTCTCTAGAACAGCGGCGCCAAGTGTATCGGGCGGTAGAGCAATTCATTGGCGATGAGAAAGGGAATCTCTACTGGAAACTACCACTGTTTTATCCAGAAACTGAGGTTAGGTGCTGGCGGGAAGGCTCGATACATCTGGCTATCAGCCTGGTGCAGGTATGTGAGCAGGAAAAAGTCTTATCTCCATTTTTAATTGGAGTTTACGACCACGCTCCGGAGCAGAGAGAGCGGTTTGACCTGGGGCGCCGAACTTGCCTATTTGGGAGGGGGGCCGATCAGCCGGATATTCTCCAACACCCACAATCTTTAGAGATTTGGAAGCGATATGCCCGCCGCGCCTACCCCGACTACATGGTGATGGATGAGACCATTTGGTTGGAAATGCAGGAGATCACAGAGGGAAATTTGGCTTTGTCCATGGAGGAGGAAGAAATCCTGCAGAGTACATCCATGCCCCTACTGATCAACGGAAGGGCCGGGAGTGGCAAATCTCTGATGTTGTACTACCGCTTTGCCGACTATTGCAGCCACTACCTCAAAACTTCAAAACAGAGACCTCTTGAGTACCGCCCTCTCTTTTTGACCTACAGCCCCAGTTTGGTGCAGCAAGCCCGCGACAGGGTAAGTTCAATTTTGCGCATCAGCCACCGCTATCGGGAGAAGGGGTGCAGCTTCTCCACGGAGGAAATTCAGCAATGTCAAACTTTTTTTAGCACTTTTCAGGATTACCTGCTGAACTGCCTTCCTGCCGAGCGGCAAGAACGCTACCAACCGGATCGGTATGTCAATTTTTATCGATTTCAGAGCTGGTATTGTGGTCGCCGCGATGTAGAGCTGGCTTGGCACACCATTCGCACGCTGATCAAAGGCTATGAGGTCAGTGACTATTTGGATCCCGATAGCTACCGAGAATTGCCTGAGGCCGACCGCAGTGTGGATGAAGAAGCCTTCGAGCGGATTTACGAAGAGATTTGGCCGGGTTACCGGGATCGAACCACCCATGAGGGCTACTGGGATGACCAAGATTTGGCCAGAGATGTGCTGCAGAATGGCACTCTTAATCCTATTCATCCAGTCATTTTTTGCGATGAGGTTCAGGACTTTACCCAACTTGAGCTGAATATCATTTTTTGCTTATCTCCTTGGGGAAAATACAAGTTGGATTGGGCTATTGAGCGCCTGCCCTATGCCTTTGCCGGGGATCCCTTGCAAACCATTAACCCAACGGGATTTCGTTGGGCTGCTCTGAAAAAATATCTCTACGAGCATATCCGCGCCTACTTGTTGCCGAGCCATCCCTTTGAGATTGCAGGCCCGCAGGAGCTGAGAAACAACTATCGCAGCAATCCACAAGTTACTCGTTTTAGCAATGTAGTCAACCTGTGGCGGCGAGTTCTCAGCAAGAGTCGAGAAATCTATCCCCAACAGCCCTGGCGTCCCCATGAGCAGGGCATGCCGGTTCAAAGGTTTGTGCTGGATGGTCAGGAAAGAAACTTAATCGAAGATGAGCTTAGAAAAATGCTTAGTGATCTCACAGGAACAGTCTGTATCTTACCCTGTCCTGTGGGAGAGGAGCTGAACTACGTGCGTCAGGATCCCGAACTCCAGAAGATCTTTGCCGAGGAATTGAAGCAGAATCTTAAACCACCGCTCCTGCAAACTGCTACGTCTGTTAAGGGAATGGAGTTCAAAAAAGTTATCCTCTACAAGTTTGGAAACGCCTATCGACAAAACTTTAACCGGCAGCTTAATTATTACGCCCGAGGAGCTGGGGAGGCGATATCCCTGCAACTCCATTATTTTCTCAACCAATTGTATGTCGGCATTACCCGCCCCATCGAGGCCCTGGCCATTGTGGACACCTCTGCCGGTTGGCGGGAGTTCTGGGATCCAAGCTTAGAATCCAACTCTTGGCTCGATCATCCTTCTCTGCAACCGGATCGGTCGGAATGGGAGACCGACCCACCGGTATTGGGTTACCCTGTCAAAGGCATCAATATCCAGTACTGGACCAATACAAGCTTGGAAGATCTGCAGGAGGCAGCTCTTGAACTTCTCAGGCGTGGCATCGAGGAGGGCAACCCTAAACTTCTGGAGGATGTTCAAACTCTGGCGCGGAAGGCAAAAAAACCACCTCTAGAACAGGAATGTCAGGCCTGGATCCTCAAGCTCCAGAAGAACTACGTTTCCGCAGGGCAAAAGTTCCTAAGCCTAGAGCAGTCTGCTTTGCCCAACAAAAATCTTAAACGAGAAGCCTGGGAGTGCTTTTGGAGAGGGAAGGCCTGGTTGGAGCTGCAGCGTAACGCCGCCTACTTTGCTGGATGTCCTGGGATCCCAGACTACAGCCCCTTGGTGGACTTGATGGTGGCGACCCAAAGAACCTCTGTCAAGTCTATGGAGCGCTTCCGACAACTGGTGCGGGTGCGAGATTGGCTGAGCGTTGAAGTCAGCCCCAAAGATAGGGACTTCGTCCCGCTTACACGAACGGATTCCACCTGGAAAGAGTGTGTACAGCAATTTTTGGCAGAGCTTGAGCAAGTTCTCAACAACTTGGGAACTTTCTGCCCCCAGGAAGAGGCCCGCAGCTGGTTTTTGCAAGAGACCCTTGAGGCTTTGAAGGGACGTCTGGCCTTTCTCGGCCAGCGGCAGCCGTTCGCGAATCAGTACTACAAGATTTGGGGTATCTGTCACTTCTATCGGCAGGAATTTGAGCGGGCGGTAGAGGTTTGGGATCAGGGGGGCCAAACGGAGCATTCCCCCTACTACCGGGCCAAGATCCACCTGGAACCCCTTCCCGGCAAGGTGAGGTGGCTATCCAAAGACCGCCAAGACTCGGTGGTGCTGGACCGATGGCAAGAGGCAGGACGTCCCCTCACAGGCGAGTGGGCAGAGTACATCGGCGACGTCGTCACCAGTCTGGAGCGCTTGAAAGACTGGCCGCTGATGCTGCGAGTTCTGATCCAGTGCCGAGAGTGGGAGAAGCTCTGGAAAACGGTGCAGGCCCATCCTCAGGCGTGGCAGCGGGGACATGACTACGAGCTGGTGGCTGCCATGGCCCGGGATATCCGGACCAACTGGGAAGACTTAAGGCGCAAATCCCCTGGGCTGCGAGATTTTCTGCAGGAAGTGGTTACCAGCACACAGATGGAGCGGGCCTGGTGGCTACAGCCCCTGGAGGTAGGCTTGGCTTGTGAGCGATTGGGCCACTACCGAGACACGCTCAGGTTTTACGAGCGCTTCACCGAAAGCAGAACCGGCAGGCTGACCAGGCAGCAACGCTCTCAAATTCGGCAGCGCTGGCTGGTGACCCACCAAAGGTATCAAGAGGTTCTCCAAGCGGAGGGGCGCCCAACAGATCGTTTGGCGGAGGAGTTTCGACAGGCTCAAGAGCGTTGGAGGGAGCAGCTGCCCCAGGCAGAACCTGAGCTGGACGGACGGGATCCCTGGGCGCTTGACTTTGTGGAGCACCCCAGCCCTGTCCAAAGTTGGCTGCTGCAGCGGGCCCAAACCGACACCCAGAGCCGACTCAGAGCGGAAATCGCCCAGGCGCTGGAGCATCTGGACGAACGACACTTGCAGCAGGTGCACAGCTTGATCCAGCGTTTCTTGACCGCAGGCTTGTCCACCTAGGCTGGCTCCAAAAGCAACTCGGAGCCGGGAGATCTACTGCAGGATTTGGCGCAGGCGCTCCAAGGCCCGTCGGTTCTCTTCAGGGGTGCCCACCGTCAGACGCAGCCCCCCACCCGTGTAGCGCACACCAGTCCCCAGCTCCTGCCAGGCCCGCTGCAGCTCTTGGGGATCCCAGCCGGCCACCCGGAAGTAGAGGAAGTTGGCTTGGCTGGGCCACACCCGCACCCCTGGCAGCTCCTGCAGAGCTTGATAAAGGGCTTCCCGCTCCTGACAAATTAGCGTCACGTCGGCCAAAAGCTCCTCGGCATGCTCCAAAGCCATCTGAACCGCCCACTGAGAAAGGGCCGTGAGGTTGTAGGGCAGGCGGATCCCATCCAACACTTGCATAAGCTGTGGATGACCCACAGCATAGCCCACCCGGTGGGCCGCCAGGCGAAAGGCTTTGGAGAAGGTGCGCAAGATTACCCAGTTGGGATGCTCCGCCAATTTGGGCAGGGCTGTGTGCCGGCTGAACTCAAAATAGGCCTCATCCAAAATCACCAGAATCTCTTCGGGCAGCCCTTCCACCCACTCCCACTCTGCAGCCGTCAGGCCATTCCCCGTCGGCGAGTTGGGATCCACCAGGCACACCACCCGAATCGGATGCTCCCTCAAAGCCTGTTGACATCGCTCTAGATCCAGAGCAAACGTCTCCGGGTCGCGGGGAACCCGCACCACTGGGATCCCCAGGCTCTGGGCCAGGATGGCGTACATGGAGAAGGTGGGCTCTGCCACCAAAATGCCGCCCCGCCCGCCCAGACAGGTGGCAATCAGCAGGGAGCGGATCAGCTCATCCGACCCATTGCCCAGGCTGATCTGCTCTGGCTCCGCTCCGGCATAGGCGGCGATGGCCTGCTTCAGGCCCCGGTGGTGGGCATCGGGATAGCGGTTGCTGGGGATCCCCTTTTCCCAAAGGAGGGAGAGCTTCTGCTTAAAGCCCGCCGGCCAATCGAGGGGGAACTCATTGGCATCCAGCTTGTCGGCAGCCGGGGCAGGCACGGCGTCGTAGGGCTTGAGGTAGAGCAAGTCGGGGCGCAGATACTGCAGAGCACACATCTTCCTGACGGGGAGAAGTAGCTATTATATCAGGGCCAACCCGACCACTTATTCTTTTGTCAGGGATCCCTGCTGACGTAGCGCCTCAAAAAGGGCAATCGCTACGGCATTGCTGAGGTTCAGGCTGCGCACCGGCCCCCGCAGTGGGATGCGCACGCTGGGATAGGTTTCCAAGAACAGAGGATCCAACCCCCGGCTTTCGCTGCCGAACACCAACCAGTCTCCCGGCTGATAGGTTACTTCCGTATAGAGGGCTTTGCCGCGCACACTAAAACACCAGAACCGGGCCTCAGGGTGGGCCTGCACCAGAGCAGACCAAGAGGGGTAGCGATACAGTTGGACGTGCTGCCAATAGTCCAGCCCCGCCCGCTTGAGGTAGCGATCAGAAAGGCGAAACCCCAGAGGATCCACCAGATGGAGAGGCGTATCGGTGGCTGCACAGGTGCGGGCGATATTCCCCGTGTTGGCCGGGATCTCTGGGGCAACCAAAACAACGTGGAAGGGCATAGTCCTATCCTACTTGCCCCCAAATCCGCGGTTGCCGCCCCCTTTTTTGCCCCCACCTTTGCCCGGTTTGCGGCTGGGCTGTTGCCGAGAGGGAGAGGCCGTTGAACGTCCGCGCCAACTGGGATCCCCGCCGGGAAGAGAGGTACGCCCACCCCCCCAACCCATACCGGGAAAACCGCCACCCATGCCCATGTTGCGCATCATGTCGCGCATGCGTTGAAAATCACTGACCAGTCGGCTGACATCCTCCAGCTTGTGGCCAGATCCGCGGGCCACCCGTCGTTTGCGGCTGACGCTGCGGGCCAACAGATCCGGGTTGCGCCGCTCTTCGGGGGTCATGGAGTTGATCATGGCTTCGGCGCGGGCCAGTTGGTCTTGTCCCTTTTGCAGTTGTTCCTCGCTGATTTTGCCCATCCCTGGCATCAGTCTCAGCAGCCCTGCCAAGGATCCCATGCGTTTAATTAGGCGCATCTGCTTGAGGAAATCGGTGAAATCAAACTGGGCAGTCATCATCTTCTCCGCCATGCTGGCGGCATCTCCCAGGTCGATTTCCTCTTGAGCTTTTTCCACCAAGCTGAGGATATCCCCCATACCCAGAATGCGGGAGGCCATGCGATCCGGGTAGAAGGGATCCAGCGCTTCCACCTTTTCGCCAACACCGATGAACTTGATGGGCTGACCGGACACTTGGCGAATGGAAAGGGCGGCCCCACCGCGGGTGTCCCCATCCAGCTTGGTGAGAATGGCCCCAGTGATGCCCAAGCGCTCGTGGAAGGCTCGGGTAAGGCTGGCTGCCTCTTGGCCGATCATGGCATCCACCACCAGCAGGATCTCGTGGGGCTGCACCGCCGCCTTGATCCGCTCCAGCTCCGCCATCATCTCCAGGTCGATCTGCAGGCGACCGGCAGTGTCCAAAATCACGTAGTCGTAGCCCTGCTGCCGGGCCGTCTCCACCCCCTGCCGGGCAATCTCGACGGGATCTGCTTTGCCCAGGTCGAAAACGGGGATCTGAATTTGCTGGCCCAGCGTCTTGAGCTGGTCGATGGCCGCCGGACGGTAGATGTCTCCGGCCACCATGAGAGACTTCTTGCCCTGCTTGCGCAAATACAGAGCCAACTTGGCGCAGGTGGTGGTTTTCCCGGATCCCTGCAAACCGGCCATGAGGACAATGGTGGGAGGCTGCTCCGCTTGGGCAATGGGCACGTTGGCTTCCCCCATCACTTTCACCAGCTCGTCGTGGACGATCTTGATGAACTGCTGATCCGGCGTCACCCCCAGGATGACCTCGGATCCCAGGGCAGCTTCCCGCACATCCTCGATAAACTGCTTCACCACCTGCAAATTGACATCCGCATCCAGCAGGGCTCGCCGCACCTCCCGCAGAGCTTCTTGAATGTTGGTTTCGGTGATCCTGTCCTGGCCGCGCAGCTTTCTCCAGGCCAATTCCAACTTCTCGGAGAGGGCATCAAACATGGGTACTGTGGATCCTGTCAGGCGCTTTGGGGGCATTTCCTACCATAGTCGAATCGGGGCGACTCCATCTTGGGGATCCCAACCAAGGTGGCTATCCCGGCCCAGAAAAACTGGCGACTTCACAAAAGTTTAAGCAACAATAGAGGGCGTTGCATGCAGATCTTCCATGGTCAGCGTCGCTTCCCTTCCCTACAGCACCACCGACTGGCAATTGGGCTATCGCTCCCTATCCCAGGAGTACGACTATTGGATTACGGAGATCGAAGGACGGATCCCGGCAGGGTTGCGGGGAACCCTGTTTCGCAACGGCCCAGGCAAGCTGGAGGTGGGATCCCAGCGCTACGGACACCCGTTCGATGGCGACGGCATGGTCTGCGCCATCACCTTTGTGGAGGGGAAGGTTCATTTTCGCAACCGGTTTGTGCGCACCCGCGAGTTTGAAGCAGAGGAAAAAGCCGGTCGGGTGCTCTACCGAGGGGTGTTTGGCACCCAAAAGCCGGGCGGCTGGTGGAGCAACTTTCTCGACTTGCGGTTCAAAAATCCCGCCAACACCAACGTCATCTACCAGGGAGACAAGCTGCTGGCCCTGTGGGAGGCCAGTGCCCCTTACCGGCTGAACCCGGCCACCTTGGCCACCGAGGGGATCGAAACGTTTGCAGGAGGGATCTCGGCCAGCCAGCCTTTCACTGCCCATCCCCGGCGGGATCCCCACACGGGAGATCTCATCGCCTTTGGGGTGCGGGCTGCCCAGAACTCCACGTTGCTGTTTTATCGTCTGGACTCGCGCGGGCGCTTGGTGGAAAAGCGGGATTACCGCCTGCCCGGTTTTGCCTTCCTGCACGATTTTGTCTGGACACCCCGCTACCGCATCTTTTTCCAAAATCCCTTGGCTTTCAATCCCCTGCCGTTTGTGTTGGGCTGGCAACCGGCGGGCACCTGTCTGACCTTGAAACCGGGGGAGCCGACCCGCATCTGGCTCTTTCCCCAGGGCGACGAGCCGCTGCAACTGGAAGCGGAGCCGGGGTTTGTTTTCCATTTTGTCAACGGCTACGAAGTCGGGGATCGGGTTGTGGTGGATGCCGTCCTCTATGAGAACTACCCTGCCCTGGAGCCGGATGCCGATTACCTGCAGATTGACTTTGCCCAGATTCCGGCGGGCAAGCTGTGGCGGTTCTATCTGGATCCCAAGGGGGGCAGCGTGAAGCGGGAACTGCTGCTGGATCGCTCGGTGGAGTTTCCGGCCATCCACCCGGCTCGAATGGGGGGATCCCACCGCTACATCTACATCGGGGCCACCCATGCTCCTGGCCCCAATGCTCCTCTGCAAGCCATCCTCAAGCTGGATACCGCTACAGGCCGCACACAGCAGTACAGCTTTGCCCCCCGCGGCTTTGTGGGAGAACCGGTGTTCATCCCCGATCCAGAAGGTCAGGGAGAAGAGGCAGGGTGGATCGTGACGGTGGTTTTTGATGCGGCCAGCCAGCGCTCTCAAGTGGTGATCCTAGAAGCAGCCGATCTGACAGCCGGCCCCGTCGCGCGTATCCCATTGCGGCACCACATTCCCTATGGCCTACACGGCAGCTTCACTCCGCAGGTGTGGGCAACGCCTGCCTAAGCGATGAGCTTCAAGATGGCTGAATGGATCCCCTTGGCTGAGGGAATGCAATCCAGCCCTTAGAGAGCCCTGGGGATCGGTCAGTCGGATCCCGGCTGTGCAGAAACACCTCCAGTCAGCGTTGCCGGAAAAAACTACAGATACTCATCAATATCAATGGCCCTGTCTGGGGAATAGACATCCTGCAGCCTGAGAACCATTCCCTTGGAACAGTTGCTACCATTGGCTACAGGTCGGCTACAGTGTTGACAACTGCGGGCAAGGGCAGCTGCTAGGAGTTTCCCAATAGAAGCAGAATGGAAAAACGCTGTTGGGCATTGTTAGGCTAATGGGTGGTGTGCTGAGCAAGCCTTGGGTCAAGAGCAAAGCTAAAGCTATAGCCTGTTTTTGCAACGGTAAATGTCTGCCGCCGAGCATTCTGAATTGACAGCAACGGAACCGTCACAATGTCCTCCGATCTGAGATCTCCCTTTCGACCTGTACGGCCCCCCAGACCCAGCTCAACCGGCGAGGCCAAGGGATCCCTGTCATCAGCGAAAGCTCAGGATCCTGCGGCAGCTCCTGGTGCTGTTCGCGACAGCGGGACGGAGTCCTTGCAGCCTGTTGTCAGTACCACTGCTAGCTTGGAAGAAAAGAAAGAGCGAGTCTGTTTGGAACCCATCCCCCCGCCTGGGGAGAAGATGCAATACCGAGCCATCGGCCTCATCGAAGGGCAATACATTCCCTCCCCAGAGCACTTTACCCGCGGGATTTTGCGCACCTCGGATGGCTTGGATCTGAATGCCGTATTGCTGGGCCGGGTGATGAGCCTGGTACGGAAGCACCTGAAGCCGGAACGCAACTACCTGTGGGTGGTTTATCCTCGCACCCGCGACAAAACCGAAGATCTGCACGTGCAGTTGCTGGGGGTGTGGGCCCCAGAAGAAATGGGGCGAACTCTCCCCGAGGGATCCCGTCCGACGGTGGTGCCGGATTGGTTTTCCATCCGGGGCGAGGTCGTTTTTCAATCCCAGGAGAAAGGGTTCATCATCGTCAAGATCCGTCAATCGGGCAAAAAAGCTTCCGCCAACTCTCCCTCTCAGCGAGTCCAGAAGGATGGAGCCGCAGCCCCCAAGCCCCAAGCCTTCAAATTGCGCCTGATCGGATCCCTGCCGGGCAAAGGGGTAGGCAATTTCTGGGATCTGCAGGTGCGCCGCCGCGGATCCCTGCTCTATGTGGAGGCGGGCACTCCCATCGGCCCAGTACTCAAAACGCCGCCGCGCCCACGCCTGAAGCGTTCCCCCCCCCAACCCAAAGCCAGGAAGAGTTCCACCCCCTCGACACGTGGGGAAGCGTCTATTCAAGAGCCGTTTTATCCTCTGCGAGATCCCACAAAAGTACCCAAGCCGGTTAAGAGAAAACGCCCATAAACTGGGCTAGTAGATCCTGCTTTAATGGAGCTTTTCATGTTGACCTTCTTGTTGTGAACCATTCTTTTACCCTGGTTAGGCCGTGGCAGAACCAACTCCTCCCAACAAAGATGAATTCATTTCGCCTCGCTATCCCTACTGGGGCGAAGTGAGGCCGCAGAACCTAGTTTTTGATGCCAACCTGCAGGAATTTAGCAATAAAGTGTCCTT
This sequence comes from Synechococcus sp. R5-15, assembly GCF_047462035.1. Lineage (NCBI taxonomy): Bacteria > Bacillati > Cyanobacteriota > Cyanophyceae > Synechococcales > Synechococcaceae > Synechococcus > Synechococcus sp. R5-15. Next base: position 10,685 of record NZ_JANSIK010000089.1, read on the forward strand.
GATTTGTAGCTTGGAAACCGGGGGCAAAATTACCCCGGAAGAAGCCTACCGGCAAATCAAGGAGCTGTGGAAACAACTCAAGCAGACCAAAAAAGCCATCTTGGACGATCCCCAGTGGAAGGAGTCTCCCCCCGACTTGCCGGAAGAGTAGCCGGCTGGATCCTGGCTAACCGCAAACGGTGTACACTGGGCGCGGATGCCGGGCTTGGTCAGGGAAGATGAGGACTTTTCCTTCGCCGGAGGCGCTGCGTCGGCTGCCAGCGGGGGCTGCCGATGGGGCCATCATTCTGGGCACGTTGGTTCTCCTGGCCTTGGTGGCGCAGGTGGGGGTAGGGGCTTTTGAGCGGTTTCAGCCCCCGGCGGTGGTGCCCCGGATCGACTTGGATCCGCGCAACCTGCCCTACTATGCGGCCCGCTCCACCTTGCGCATGTTCATTGCCTTGGCCTTTTCCACCCTTTTTACCTTGGTCTATGGCTACATTGCTGCCAAAAGCCGCTGGGCCGAGCGAATTTTGATCCCTCTGTTGGATGTCTTGCAATCGGTGCCGGTGTTGGGGTTTCTCTCCATTACCGTCACCGGCTTTATTGCCCTTTTTCCCGGCAGCTTGCTGGGGTTGGAGGCGGCTTCTATCTTTGCCATCTTCACCAGCCAAGTCTGGAACATGACCTTTTCCTTCTACCAATCCCTGCGCACGCTGCCTCAAGAGTTGGTGGAAGCGGCTACCTTGTATCGCCTGTCGGGGTGGCAGCGCTTTACCCAGTTGGAAGTGCCGGCGGCAATGGTGGGCCTCATCTGGAACGCCATGATGAGCTTTGGCGGAGGGTGGTTCTTTGTGGCAGCCAGCGAAGCCATCAGTGTGCTCAACCAGGAATACACGCTGCCGGGGCTGGGATCCTATGTGGAAGCCGCCATTCAAGCAGAGGATTTGCCCAAGCTGGGCTGGGCGCTCCTGACCATGGCCGGGGTGATCCTGCTGGTGGATCAGCTTTTCTGGCGGCCTTTGGTGGCTTGGTCGGATAAGTTTCGCCTGGAACAGAGCAGCGGGGCTGCTGCCCCCGAATCCTGGCTGTACGATCTGCTGACCACGGCGCGGATCCCGCGGCTGATCGGCAGTTGGCTGTCCCCCTTGGCAGAGTTGGTGGATCGGCTGTTGTCCTATCTGACTCGCCCGCACTGGGTGGATCCCCTCAGTCCTGAGGCCGAGCGACGCCGCGAGCGGCTGCTAACCCAGCTTTCCCGGGCAGCTATTGGCGGCATTGGGATTTGGATTGTTTATTTTGTGGCTACCACTGTGGGCTTTGGAGAGGTGATGCTGACCTTCGGGCTAGGGATCCTCACCTTGCTGCGGGTTAGCGTGTTGCTGGTTTTTGCCACGGTGATCTGGACCCCAATTGGGGTGGCCATTGGCTTTAATCCAAAACTGGCGAAACTGCTGCAGCCGGTGGTGCAATTCCTGGCAGCTTTCCCGGCCAATTTCCTTTTTCCCTTTGCCACGTTGTTTTTTATCCGCACCCAGATCAGCATTGAGTGGGGCAGCATTTTGCTTATGTCGCTGGGGGCACAGTGGTATATCCTTTTCAACTCCATTGCCGGTGCCCAAAGCATCCCCACGGACTTGCGAGAAATGGCTGTGGATGTGGGCTTACGAGGATGGCAGCGCTGGCGAAAGCTGATCATTCCAGGGATCTTTTCCGCCTGGGTCACCGGGGGAGTCACGGCCAGCGGCGGCGCTTGGAACGCCAGCATTGTCTCGGAGATTGTGGCCTGGGGATCCACCACCCTCAAGGCTACAGGATTGGGCACCTACATTGCCGAGGCAACCTCGGTGGGGGACTGGCCCCGCATTACCTTGGGCATTGGCATGATGAGCTTGTTTGTGGTGGGCCTTAACCGCCTCTTCTGGCGACGGCTGTATCGGTTGGCAGAAGAAAAATATCACCTTTAGTCTTTTCAATTTCTGAGGCAATATGAGCTCTGCAGCTTCCCCCGTTTTGATCGAGGTCGAGAAAGTCTACAAGCGCTTTCCTTTGCCAGAGGGCAAGGGGGAGTTTACCGTTTTAAGCCAGATTGACCTGCAGGTGCGGGCTGGGGAAGTCTTGGCTCTGCTGGGCCGTAGCGGCAGCGGCAAAAGCACCCTTCTGCGCATCATGGCGGGCCTGATCCCCCCCAGCCAAGGGCGGGTGCTGAGCAACGGCAAGCCTCTACGCGGGCCTAACCCCGATGTGGCGATGGTGTTTCAGAGCTTCGCTCTCCTACCCTGGCTGACCGTGCAAGAAAATGTGGAGCTGGGGCTGCAAGCCCGAGGGATCCCCCGCGAGATCCGCCGGCAAAAGGCCCTGAAGGCCATTGACCTGGTGGGCTTGGATGGGTTTGAGAACGCTTACCCCAAGGAGCTTTCGGGGGGGATGAAGCAGCGGGTGGGCTTTGCCCGCGCCTTTGTCCTAGAGCCCAAGGTGCTGTTTATGGATGAGCCCTTCAGCGCCTTGGATGTGCTGACTGCCGAAAACCTGCGGGGGGAAATTGATGAGCTGTGGAATGCGCAAGCCTTCCCTTCCCAAAGCATCCTCATCGTTACCCACAACATCGAAGAGGCGGTGTTTTTAGCGGATCGGGTGGTGATTCTGGGATCCAACCCAGGGCGGATCCGGGGGGAGGTGAGAATAGATCTGCCGCGGCCTCACGAGCGCACGGATCCCCGCTTTAAGTCCTTGGTGGACTACATCTACGAGATCATGACCAACCCCGAAATTGCTGTTACCGGAGAGGTGGCTCTGCCTGCGCTGGCTGGTGATAAGGCCACTTCCCCCTATGCCTTGCCTCTGCCCCATGCGCGGGTGGGCGGGATCAGCGGTCTGCTGGAGTTGATCGTGGAGTGGCCGCAAGGGCGGGCGGAGATTGCCGATTTGGCCGAGCGGCTGCAACTGGCCGTGGACGATCTGCTGCCGATTTTGGATGCGGCGGTGCTGTTGGGCTTTGCCGAGGTGGCCAGCGGGGTGGTGCAACTGACCGAAATTGGCCAGGACTTTGCCAACACCACCATCCTGCGCAGCAAGGATCTCTTCCGACAACAGCTATTGGCACGGGTTCCCGTGTTCCGCAGCATCTTGCAGACTCTGGAAGAAAAAGGCAGCCGCTCCATGCGAGCGGACTTCTTCTTGGATCTTTGGGACGAACACTTCCCCCACGCTGAAGCCGAACGGCAGTTTGCCACCGCCATTGACTGGGGACGCTATGCGGAGCTATTTGAGTATGACGCCTCGGAAGAACGGCTCTACCTGCCGGAGCCAAGCGAGAGCTCCACTGCTCAAAAGCCTGTCGGTCTCAACTCTCGTTCCGACTGAAGCGCATCTGGCTCTGCCTTTTTCAAAGCTGCATCGTAGAGCGGAGGTATGGCGCCAATTCCAGAAAGTCCCAAAATCTACCACATTACCCATGTAGACAACTTGCAAGGGATTTTGGCATACCCCCCTGCCTAAAGGCAGGGGATTCTTGTTACTGGTTCTGCGACAGCACTTGAAATCATGGCCTGGGAACTTCAAGGCCTATGCCGCAGCCTGCCGGCGGGGGGAAGTCCAACCGGGCAAAATGTTCGTTTTCGAGACCGGAAACCTGACCAATCCGCGCTACATCATCAATTTCCCCACAAAACGCCACTGGCGGGGGAAGTCGCGGATCGAGGATATAGAAGCTGGGCTGAAGTCCCTTGCCGAGGAGATCAGGCATCTTGGTCTGCGCTCAGTCGCTTTGCCACCCCTAGGCTGCGGCCTCGGGGGTCTTCATTGGCCCGATGTGCGCTCCCGCATCGAGCAGGCGCTAGCAGAACTTCCCGACGTCCACATCCTTGTCTTTGAGCCCACCGGGCCTCAGCCTTTACCGAAGAGCATGCGCCGCGGCCAGATCCCTTCCTTGACGCCGGGAAGAGCGGTGCTGGTGGGCCTTATGGAGCGCTATGTAAACGGTCTACTTGTTCCGTTTGTCTCTTTGCTTGAGCTGCACAAGCTGATGTACTTCCTGCAGGAAGCCGGGGAGCCGCTTCGCCTGCGATTTACAAAGGGCGTTCATGGACCCTACGCCGAGAACTTGCGGCATGTTCTCAAAGAAATCGAGGGATATTACATCTCTGGGTACGGCTCGGGCGGTGATCGACCAGACAAGAAGCTGGAACTGGTGCCCGGTGCTGTCGAGGAAGCCCATAGATATCTCGCCGATCAGCCAGAGACGAGAGAACGCTTTGAGCGTGTCAGTGACCTCGTGGAGGGCTTTGAGTCGCCGTACGGTTTAGAACTGCTCGCTACTGCTCACTGGATTTTGACTCGGGAGCACCCTGCCACGGCGGAGGCGCTGGTGGAGGGTTTCCACGCCTGGGCAGAAAGGAAACGGCAATTCAGCAAGAAACAAATCCTGCTTGCCGCTCAAGTTTTGGCAGAGAAGGGGTGGGTCGAGGCGCTTCCAGGGCAGCAGTTCACAGCCAATTGAAGCCCGTTTGAGATATTGCCCCGGAGTGCTGCACAGACTTTGCTCCTAGCCTTTGTGCCGAAGGCAGAGGAGAACTGGGGATCATAGCACTGCCGTTGGAGATGAGGTTGGCGATTTGCAATAGCCATACTTACTCATAAATCCAGCTTTGGGCGACCGGCGTCCAGCTCACCAATTCCGACTCATCGAACCAAAGGGCGATCTCCCGCTGCGCGGTTTCAACTCCATCGGAGCCGTGAATGAGGTTGCGGCCAATGTCGATGCCAAAATCGCCGCGAATGGTGCCCGGTTCTGCCTCCAGGGGGTTGGTCTTGCCGATGAGCTTACGGGCGGCAGCAATCACCCCTTTGCCCTGCCAGACCATAGCCACCACCGGCCCCGAGGTAATGAACTTCACCAAACTGTGGAAGAAGGGGCGCTCCTTGTGTTCGGCGTAATGGGCTTCCGCCAGCTCTTGGCTCACTTGCACCAGCTTCAGGCCCACCAATTGGTAGCCCCGGCTCTCCAGGCGCTGGATGATGGTGCCCACCAGCCCCCGCTGCACGCCGTCTGGCTTGATGGCAATAAAGGTGCGCTCCATGGGATCTCCCCTCGTTTTACAGATCTTCACCGCTATCCTTGTACCGGATCGGGGATCCCGAGCGCAAGGGAGCAAAATTAGCGCTTTTTACGCGCCCACCACTGCCAAGGTCAGGAAGGCAGCCCCCACCACTGTAATCGCCCAGCCGGCCCAGCGAGTTAAGCCAGGGATCCGCAACCCCCAGCGTTCTGCTGCCCAAAGGGCCAGGAGAGCTACCCCATACTGGACGGTGCTCAACCCCAGTAGATATCCCACCCAAGGCATGGGTTGGGCGCCGATAATGGTTTCGGCGTAGGCATAGCCATGGAATAGCCCCGCCAGGGATCCCCCTATTAGCAAGAGCCAACTTGGGATCTGCCGCGGTTGCACCAGCAGCAAGCCGAAGAGAACCACGGAAGAGGCAATGGCCAGCTCCGTCAGTCCCAGGGGATCCCAGCCGGCCAGGTGGATCCCAGTGCCCACCAGACCCGCTAGCACAAAGCCCAAAGGGATCCCGTAGCGCCAGGGCTGCCCCGCCGCCACAAGACCGATGGCCACGACGAAGGCCAGGTGATCCAAGCCAATGACAGGGTGAGCCAGCCCGGAGAGAAATCCCTCCCAGGCCGTTGCAGGCAGTTCCCCTCCCAGGGCGTGGTGGGCAAAAGCCGGCGAAAAAAACCCCGTAACTGCCAGTGCACCCCCAGCAGCGGCAAAGCTGGGGATCCCTTCCTTCCGCCACCGCCCAAGCGGCGATGGGACTTGCTGCCACAGCCAAGACATGCTTTTGGACCTCCCTGAGTTCTCTCAATAGCTGCCCAGATCTCCCAGTCTAGGGGCGCTCTCTGTACCCTTGCAGATTTTCCGGCTCAAACTGGCGCAAAATCCGCGTGGCTTCGCGGAGGCGGGTTTCGTTCTCTTCTTCCACAATGAGCACGTACTTGCCCGCAGCGAGGCGGTTGCGGTAAGCCAAAGCATCGCCGGAGCCACCAGACAAGCCCACTCCGCCGCCGACGAAAAAGCTGCCCATGGCCCCGCCCATCGCGCCCAATAGGCCGCCGATCAGGTGGTTGCCTATAGGTCCCGCCCAGGCAAAGGTATCCAAACCACTCAAAACGCTGAACCCCACCCCGGCCAAAAAGCCAAAGGGCACCAACCAAATGGCCAGGCGCCGCATCTGACGGCGGGCCGCTTGGGCCGGGTCAATCAGCCCAAACTCATCGGCGGTTTTGTAGCCTCGCCCCAGTAGGTGCAATCGCTCCAGGGAAAAGCCGGCTTGTTCCAGGGCGCTGTAGGCCGCCTCAGCGGCTATGCGATCCGGCAGTACCGCGATTAAATAGCTCATGGACCCGGGGATCCAATCCGTTCCACATCTTATTGTCTGCCAAGTTTGAGCGAGGATCCCTGTGACCCAGTCTGGCTCCACTAGCGCTCCATCTACTAGGTCGTGTTGATCTTATGTTAGGATAGAGAGAATAATTTATAGAGGAAAGAGGATGAAGTTGGTTT
>NZ_JANSIK010000090.1:0-15329 GCF_047462035.1 Synechococcus sp. R5-15
CTGCTTTGCTTTGGCTACCATGTTGGCAGACTCGAAAGTAAACAGAAAGATCAACTGGTAGTAATCCGTATTGAACATATTATACATTATTTTCAGTATAGTTGAGCTTATTATTGACTAGAGTCATGCTCCAAGGATCCCCACAATTGGAAATTGCTTGGAAATCGCCGCACGTCTGCCTTGGCTGTAGCCTGTGGCCCCGAAAAAGGCTATTGCGCCTGCTGCTGGGACAGGGCTGCCACCAACTTTTCTCCCATTTCCTGGCAACCCACTAAAGTCATTCCCTCAGAGTAGAGGTCTGGGGTGCGGTACCCTTGCGCCAAAACGGCTTCTACCGCCTGTTCGATGCGGTCGGCAGCTTGCGGCTGATCCAGGGAGTAGCGGAGCATCAGGGCGCCGGAGAGCACCTGGGCAATGGGGTTGGCTTTGTCTTGTCCGGCAATGTCGGGAGCCGACCCATGTACCGGCTCGTATAGGCCGGGGCCAGAGGATCCCAGAGAGGCAGAGGGCAGCATACCAATAGAGCCGGTCAGCATGGCCGCTTCATCGGAGAGGATATCGCCGAAGAGATTGCCCGTGAGGATGACGTCGAACTGCTTGGGCCAGCGCACCAACTGCATGGCGGCATTGTCGATGTACAGGTGGGAAAGTTCCACCTCCGGGTACTCAGCCGCAATGACATTGACCCGCTCCCGCCACAGTTGCGACACCTCGAGAACGTTGGCTTTGTCCACCGAGCAGAGCTTGCGCCGGCGTTTGCGGGCCAGCTCAAAGGCAACTCGGGCAATCCGATCCACCTCAGCTTCGCTATAGACCATGGTGTTCACGCCGCGCCGGGATCCCTGGGCATCCGTGAAGATTCCCTTAGGTTGGCCGAAGTAAATGCCCCCCGTCAGCTCCCGCACTACCACCAGGTCGATCCCCGAGATCACCTCTGGCTTCAGGGAGGAAGCCCCCACCAGTTGAGGGAAGACTTTTACCGGGCGCAAGTTGGCAAACAGCCCCAGCCCCGCCCTCAAGCCCAACAAGGCCCGCTCCGGGCGTTTCTCAGGAGGCAGAGCGTCATACTTGAAGTCGCCGACAGCAGCCAGATAAACGGCATCGCTCTCTTGAGCCATTTTCAGGGTTTCTGCCGGCAAGGGATCCCCGGTCTGTTCGTAGGCGGCCCCGCCGATCAGGCCCTCTTGCCACTGAAGAGCAAATCCCATCTGCCGAGCAACTGCATCCAAAACGGCCCGTCCCACCCGCATGATTTCGGGGCCGATGCCATCTCCGGCAAGGGCTGTGATCCGATAGGTTCGAGCAGTTGAAGAAGAAGTGCTCATGAGCGGTCAAGCTGAAGATGAGGGCGTAGAGATACTACCATTTCGGCGGACTTGCCCATCCCTTGGCACACAGGTTTGCAGACAACTCCTCTAAAAAGCTCTCCAAATAACAAAGTGCAGCCTGGCCACCAACCTGCTGCACTCTGATGGTGATTCTGATGGTGATGATGACGATCAACCCATCAAGCGGGAGTCCCAGATGTTCTTTTAGAACAAGCCCAAGGTGACCCACTTATCCAAGGGCAAGGTGGCACCTATGCCCAGGTAGAGGGTGACCAAGGTGCCGATCAGGAACACCGTTGTCGCCACTGGGCGGCGCAAGGGGTTTTGGAACTTGTTGACGTTTTCGATGAAGGGCACAAACAAGAGACCCACAGGAATGGCAGACATCAGAGCAATTCCCAACAGCTTGTTGGGAGCAATCCGCAGGATGTGGAAGGCGGGGTAGAGATACCATTCCGGCAGAATTTCCAGAGGCGTAGCAAAGGGATCCGCCGGCTCCCCTACACCTGCCGGATCCATGACTGACAGGCCAACGATCACTCCAATAGTGCCCAGGATCACCACCGGAAACATAAAGAGCAAATCGTTGGGCCAAGCGGGCTCACCATAGGTCATGTGGCCCATGTTTTTCTTCAGCTTGGCTACAACTTTGGGGTTGTCTAGATCAACCTTGCGGGTAATGGCCTCGGTCGCTATCACCTGTTTTGAGACGGCCATGGGAGTTCTCCTTATCTAGGGACAAAAGTTCTGAAAAAGTGGCAGGTAAAGATCCCAGTTACCAGGAAAGTCAAAGGCGTCTGGGAGTCAAACCTTGCTCACAAAGGCCCAGAAATGCCTTGGCGGCGGATCATCAAAAAGTGCATGGTCATAAAGACTGCGGTCAGCCAGGGTAGCACGAAAGTGTGCAAGCTGTAGAAGCGAGTCAGGGTAGCTTGACCAACCGCTTCGCCACCCCGGATCAGTTGCACCAACAAGTCGCCCACCACCGGAATGGCACTGGGCACACCTGAGACGATCTTGACTGCCCAGTAGCCCACCTGATCCCAGGGCAGGGAGTAGCCGGTAACGCCAAAGGAGACGGTCAGCACCGCCAAGATCACGCCGGTTACCCAGGTCAGCTCGCGGGGCTTCTTGAATCCCCCCGTCAGGTAAACCCGGAAGGTGTGTAGGATCATCATCAGCACCATCATGGAGGCACTCCAACGGTGGATGGAGCGCAACAGCCAGCCGAAGTTCACCTGGGTCATGATGTAGTTCACCGATTCAAAGGCCTCAGCCACCGTCGGACGATAGTAAAACGTCATGGCGAAGCCGGTGGCAAACTGAATTAAGAAGCACACCAGCGTCACCCCGCCGAGGCAGTAGAAGATGTTAACGTGAGGCGGAATGAATTTTCCCGTTGCGTCGTCGACGAAAGGCGTAATCTCCAGCCGCTCGTCCAACCAGTCGTAAACTTTGCTCATAATGTCTGCATTTTTTGAAGTTGGCTCTCGAGGGCGGGGCAAGCCCACTCCCCTCAGCAATGTAACACAATCTTTTAACACTATCCTGGCGCCGGGCTCAGCTTGGGAACCAAGATCTTGATCCCAGTAGGCCAGACGAGCTTTTGATATTGCGTTTTGTTCATGTTTCTTAATGTTTTTTGGGATCGATGGTTGTGCAGAAGCCGAGATACACAGGGATCCGCTGGAGAGGGTGGGGGATCCGCCTTGTCTTGCTTGGGTGTTTGCTCTGGGCGAGTTTGGCCATAGGCCCCTGTCCGGTGCAGGCCAGCCGTTGGGGAGAAGAGCAGCAACTGCTGGCGCAGGCTTGGGCCTACGTGGATCGGGCCTACGTGGATCCGGGGTTTAACGGGCAAAACTGGTGGCAGGTGCGGCAGCGGTTTCTCTCCCGGCCCCTGAAGGAGCGCAAGCAGACTTACCAGGCCATCGAGGAGATGTTGGCCACTCTGGGGGATCCCTTTACCCGCTTTCTGGACAGAGAGCACTACCTCAGCCTGCAGACCTCTACAGCCGGCGAGCTGAGTGGTGTCGGCTTGCAGATTGCTATCGACGAGCAAGGCGCTGTGCGGGTGATTGCCCCCATGGAGGGCACTCCTGCCGAGCAGGCCGGGATCCAACCCCAGGATGAGATTTTGGCGGTGGATCGGGTGCCGGTGGCGGGGCTGAGCCTGGACGAAGTGGCCGAGCGGATGCGGGGGCGCAGCGGCACGCCGGTTACTTTGAAGCTGAGGCGGCAGGATCGCATTTGGGAGGTGGAGCTGGTACGCCAATCGATCACCATCAACCCCGTGCGCACCCGTTTTTTTGAGCTGCCTCAGGGATCGGTGGCCTACATTCGCCTCAGCCAGTTCAACGGCAATGCTGCCGCTCAAGTCCGCCAAGCCATTCGGGCCGCAGAAGCTCAAGGGGTGCGGGGCTACATTCTCGATTTGCGCAACAATCCGGGGGGACTCTTGCAGGCGGCCATTGAGATCGCCCGCTTCTGGATCCCCAAGGGTGACATTGTGCTGGTGACGGATCGCCACGGCATTCAAGACAGCATTCCCGCCACCGGCGAGGTGCTCACAGAGGCGCCGCTGGTGGTCTTGGTAAATCAGGGCAGCGCCAGTGCCAGTGAAGTGTTGGCCGGGGCACTTCAGGATAGTGGGCGAGCCCAACTGGTAGGAACGCGCACCTTTGGCAAGGGTCTGATTCAATCCCTGCTGGAGCTGGCGGATGGCTCGGGGCTGGCGGTGACCACGGCCAAGTACCTTACCCCCAGCGGCCACGACATCCATCGCCAGGGGATCCAGCCCGATGTGGTGGTGGCGGAGGGATCCATTCCTCTGACGGCAGAAACCTTGGCCGGGCCGGAGGACATCCAGCTGCAGCGAGCCTTGGAGTTGTTGGGGCAGACCCAAGGGATCCCGGTGGCCAAAAGCGGGTGAGGGAGGAGATCCCGCTCCAGACCCAGATCTCAATCGTTGGCATTAGGATTTGGATTCCTGTTTATTTTCAATTCGTTTTAGGATCAGAGGCAGGGTTTTCTGGGCCACTTCTCGGCTCCAGCGCCGGTTTCTGACTCTGTCCGCTCCCGCCCGCATGAACGCCATCCAGAAATTTCACCACTTTTTCAACTGCTGCATTGGGGCTTGGCGCACAGAGCGCACCTACCATTACCTAGACCGTGGCGAGGTGGAGCGCTCCCGCACCGAGTTCACTATTCGCACTCTCACCCCTGAGCTCAAGCACAAGGTGCTCACCGACAACAACTACCCCAACCACAACGTGGATGGTTTTTTGGGCTTTCACTTGGCTTTTGAGACCGTTTCCGAAACGGGGGAGGAGGCCGGGCAAGAGCTGAACATGCTGTTTGTCCCTCGGCAGGAAACCCCCCTGGGGCTGCAGGGAGACTACCTGCGGGATCGGGCCTACGAGGAAGATCGCCCGATGGTGGCGGCTTTCCGGTTTGATCCCGGATCCCTGCAACTGGTGATGACCACCACCTACACTCGTGTGGTTGCTGTAGATACCATCACTCTACTGAATCCGCGCCTGCGCCTGCGGCAGATCCTTACCTACCAACGTCCCCCTCAGGGTCAGCCTTTGCAGGAGCTGTTGCTGGTGGGGTTTGGGGTAGAACAGAAGCTGACCTAGCCTGCGGATCCTGAGCATGACGCTTCCCAAAGACCTGAGATTGTCTCAGCACTTGGCTCTGATCCAGTTGAGGTTCGAGCGAGGACAATACCGGCAGGCGCTAGAGGAGGTTAAGCAGGCCCAAAGCCGCTATCCGCAGTCGGGTAAGCTACGGCTCTGGCAGGCCCTGGCCCAAGAAGCCCTTGGCGAAACGCAGGAGGCCATCCTGTTGGCCCAAACCTTGCTGCGCAACCCAGATCCAGAAGTTGCCCAGCAGGCTCGCTATGTCTTGGGTATCTGGCAAGCCCCTCGTCTGCGGCGTCCAGCGGAGTGGTTGAGCGAAATTCCCGATCTCAGCCGGCTGGAGGAAGCTGATCCCCCAGAGTACCGCTTGGCCTATGGGCGCTCCCAACGCAAAGGCCCTTCCCCAAGATCTGGGGATCCCCTCAGCCGCCGGGCAGCGGATCCCCCGTTGGACACTAAGCCCCTCATCTGGGTGTTGATCGGGATCCTCTCGACCCTGCTGGCCGTGATGGCTTGGCTGCCCTAGAGGCGGGTATAACCCTCGCCGCTGCTGGGTTAGTGGGGAGATACTGGGAATAGAGGAGACGCTAGGTCTAGCTCAGGGGAGAGGATCTGCGTCCTAGGGATCCCGACAGGCTCCTCGGCAATTGGGGCAGAAAGCGGAGGTTAAGAGTGGCTACCCAAACATTGGTGATGGATGCAGTGGAACAGTTGGGCCTGCGGGTCACCTTGGGAGATATTGCATCCAGCACGGGCTTAGCTTTACACGAGGCCAAACAAGAGCTACTGAATTTGGCCCAAAAGGCGGAGGGGCATCTCCAGGTTTCCCGGCAGGGGGAGATTACCTACGTTTTTCCACCGGATTTTCGCAGCATTCTCAAGCGCAAGGAGCAGCAGGATCAGCTGGCGGCCCTGCGGCGCAAACTGTGGGGGGGCTTCCTCTATGGGCTGCGCATCTCCTTCGGCATCCTGCTGGTGGTGTCGATTGTCTTGATTGTCCTAGCGTTGATTGCCTTGCAAATGGCCAGCAGCCGCGAGCAGGACAATCGCAGCCGGTCGCGGGGGATAGGGTTTTACTACTTCCCCAATCTTTGGATCGGCAACCCCTTCTGGGATCCCTATCCCTACTATGGCAGCTACTCCGGTCGGACGCGCCCCCGCCAGCCGCAAAAATCCGAGCTGAACTTCCTGGAAGCGGTGTACAGCTTCCTCTTTGGGGACGGGGATCCCAATGCCAACCTGGAGGAGGAGCGCTATGCCCTCATTGGCCAACTGATTCGTGCCAATGGGGGGGTGATCGCAGCGGAACAGGTGTTGCCCTACCTGGATGTGGAGCCGGGATCCCCGGCCTTGGAATACGAAGATTACATGCTGCCCATTTTGCTCAAGTTCGACGGTCAGCCGGAGGTCAGCGAGGACGGGGACATTGTCTACCGCTTTCCGGAACTGCAGGTGGCCGCCTCAGAGCGTGATCCCAAGAGGATCCCCGAAGTGTTGCAGGAGAAACCTTGGGTGTTCAGCCGGGCCACGCCTGGTCAACTGACCCTGGCAGGGGGTTTGGGAGTTCTCAATTTCTTTCTGGCCGCCATTCTCTATGGGGCACGGGAAGAGGTGGCAGCGGCAGCCGGCAGCAATGCTTTTTTAGCCTTCATCTACCCGTTGATTGGGTTTCTGTTTCTCTACGGCAGCCTCTTTTTGGCGGTGCCCGCCGTTCGGTGGTTGACCTTGCAAATCCGCAACCAGGGGGTGGAGCGTCGCAATCGTGTCCGGCAGCTTTGGCGAGAGCATCTGCAGCATCCCACAGAGGCGCTGCTGCGCAAACTTAGCTTTGCCCGCCGCTTCCGCCGTCAAGAAGTTGTGCAAGAGTCGGACACCATTTACTCAACCGACCGGGATTTGATCGAGCAGCGGGACTACCGTCTGGACGAGCCGGCATTCCGCCAACTTTTGGAATCCGAAGCTCAGCAGGATCGCCCCGAAACCGAACAAGTGCGCAAGCCGCGTCCCCTCTAGAGAGGTCATGGCCGTTGGGCAAACTCCCGGTCTGCCGTTTGAGCTGAGACCCATTCGAGTTTCTTGCCCAGCCGGAGAATCCGGCGCTTGGGTTTGCTTGGACTTCTTTCTCCCCAGGAGAACTCACAACAACCACTCGGAGACTCGCTCCCCCACCTTCTGCAAATCCAGAGGAATGGCCACCGCTTTGCCCATACGGGGTCTCTGACGGGTGGCTTCGATTTCCCGGCGCACCGATTCCCACACCCCCCAAGCCTGCAAATGGGCCAGCACGTTCTCCAAGTGGGCCAAATACTCGGCCTCGCTCAAGGGGAAGGAGGGCTGCTCCAGATAGCGCCACATCACCAGCAACACCACCTTCTGCTGGATACGCCGCAGCTGCACGTCGTAGGAATAGCCCCACTTCTCGCGCAACAAAGCTTGAAAGTCGGATCCCTTCATCAGACTTGTCTGAGGCTGGCTTGGATCTGGCTCCAATCGCGCTGGGTGGGCCGCTCACCTTGGGAAGGAAGGCCACGGCCTCTTACAGCGTTGCATTTCTTAACGATATTGGCCAAAGGGGTCGGTTAGGATGATGTCGCTTGTCAACGAACGTTAAAACTTCTCAGGTCTGCATTTGCCATTATGACGGAAGCGGTTAGCAACTTTGAAGCGCCCCCCATGAGCCGGCGGGTTCTTCTCAATGCCCTGCTCAGCGGCTCTGTGGGAGTCGTAGTGGTGGGCGCCCTCTACCCGGTGGTGAAGTACTTTATCCCGCCCTCTTCCGGTGGAGGGGGTGAGGGCCTCATAGCTCAGGACGCTCTCGGCAAGCCCATCAGTGTCAGTGAGCTGTTGGCCACCCATGCTGCCACGGACCGGGTGCTGGCCCAAGGTTTGAAAGGGGATCCCACCTACATCGTGATCGACAACGGGGCGGTGGCCAACTATGGCCTCAACGCGGTTTGTACCCACCTCGGTTGCGTGGTGCCCTGGAATGTGGGGGAAAACTTGTTTAAGTGCCCTTGCCACGGATCCCAGTATGCGGCCAATGGCAAGGTGATCCGGGGACCGGCTCCCCGCTCGCTGGAGCTGGTGAGCGCCACTGTGGATGGCGACAACGTCCGCTTCAGCCCTTGGCAAGGCCCCGATTTCCGGGAAACCTAAAGGGCAAGGGATCCCGCTGGCTGTGCCGGCTTTTGCCGAACGATTTGGGGCAAATTGTCGAGATGGCTGTTCCAAGACTGTGTCCTAAACCTGTGATGGAAATTCATTCTGAGCTGAGAGTTATGAAGCGAATCTGCTTGGCCTTCTGTGGGCTGCTGCTGTTGCTGGGGATGGGGGCACGTCCGGCGGCAGCCTACCCCTACTATGCCCAGATGGCCTACGACAACCCCCGCGAGGCGACTGGAAAAATTGTCTGTGCCAACTGCCACCTGAACGCCATGCCCACTCGCGCCGAGGTGCCCCAGGCCGTCACCCCCGGCCAGGTGTTCACCATCAAAGTTGGGATCCCTTATGACCTGAGCAAGCAGCAGGTGCTGGCAGACGGCAGCAAGGGTGGGTTGAATGTGGGCGCGGTGGTGGTCTTGCCGGAGGGCTTCCGTTTAGCCACCGAAGCCGAGATGACCGAGGAACAACGGCAAGAAACTGCCGAGACCTACATCACCCCCTACAGCGACGCGAAGCCCAACATCCTCCTGGTCGGGCCTTTGCCGGGCGAGCAGCATCAAGAAATCGTCTTCCCGGTGGTGGCCCCTGACCCGAAAGAGGATCCCTCGGTGGCCTTCATGAAGTATCGCGTTTACATTGGGGCCAACCGGGGTCGCGGTCAGCTCAACCCCGACGGCAGCCTCAGCAACAACAACGTCTTCCGCGCCCCAGCCACGGGGCGTCTGGTCAACATTGCCACCCTCGACTCCGATATCAGCGATCTACCGGCTGAATTGGCCAGCCTGGTGCCCCCGGAATACGAGCTGCCGGGCACGAGAGTTCTCAGCTTCGAGACCGAAAGCGGGATCCAAAACCTGGTGGTGCCACCTGGGCCGGAGCTGGTGGTTGCCGTTGGCGACAGCGTCAAAGAAGGGGATCCCGTCACCAACAATCCCAATGTGGGCGGCTTTGGCCAGGTGGAGCGGGATCTGGTGCTGCAAAGCCCGGAGCGGGTGAAATGGCTGGTGGCTTTCCTGGCAGCCGTTACGATTGCCCAGCTCTTATTGGTGCTCAAGAAAAAGCAGGTGGAGCTCATTCAAGCCGCCGAAATCCTTGGCTAGCTCAAGCTCTTTCCTGGCCTGCACCTCGGAGGTATCCGAGGTGTTTTTTGTTCTGTAGGGCTGATAGCAGTCGTGGTTTTTATTACCATCTATTTCAACTGCTCGCCCTAGCGGGCCGGAGGCCTTGTTCCCTGCCGCTAGCACCCTAGTCGACAACGGTTCTAAGGCAGCCTCAGCTCTCCTCTGATCACCAGCACCGCTTGCCCAGCAATCTCCACGCGAGAGCCGAGATCGCGACACCAGAGCTCCCCGCCGCGGCTGGATAGCTGGTGGGCCTGTAACTCAGAGCGACCCAGGCGTTTGGCCCAATAGGGCATCAAAAGACACTGGGCGGATCCCGTCACCGGATCTTCCGGGATCCCCAGCCGAGGGGCAAAAACGCGGCAGACAAAATCCGGCCCATTCCCCAGAGCCGCCCCAGAGGCTGTGACGATCAACCCCGGAACGGGGAGTGCTTGAACCTGGGCCAGATCCGGTTGCACCTGCTGCACCTGTCCCGCCGAAGCCAGCACCGCTACCCCCATACCCCCGCGGTATAGCTCCACGGGTGGGATCCCTAAAGCTGCTGCCACCTGCTCCTTGGCTTCTGGCCAAGGTTCCGGAGTTTGAGCAGGAAAATCCATGGCCAGGCGATCCCCTTGCCGCCGCACCTGCAACAGGCCACTGCGGGTGGAAAAGGCTACCCTCTCCGCCTCAGGATGCACCTCGGTGAACAGCACATGGGCACCAGCCAAGGTGGCGTGGCCACAGAGATCCACCTCCGTCGTCGGCGTAAACCAGCGCAGCCCATAGTGGGGAACCTCGCCCTGGGATCCCTGAGGCAGTAAAAAAGCCGTCTCCGACAAATTGTTCTCTGCGGCAATGGCCTGCATCAGCGCCTGCGGCAGCTCCTGAGGCAGCAAACACACCGCCGCGGGGTTACCTGCAAAAGGCACTGCCGTAAACGCATCCACCTGAAACAACGGGATCCGCACGTTCTCAACCCAGCCCAACTCAGGCCATGATCCCACACCGGCACCAAAAGTAGGGGGATCCGCACCCCGACCGTACCCGCCAAAAGCGGGATCCCACCGACAGAGGCTATTGTCAGGCCAGAAAGTTGGCTGATAAACTAGCACTCGTAAGTCGAGAGTGCTAAGTCGCTTCCCTTCGGGGAAGTGGAACTAATGGAAATGAAAACTTCAGCTTCGTGCTTTAGGATCACGGAGGACATTCGTCATGGCTGCAGTAGCTCTTAACGTCTCTACCCTGAAGCCGCTGGGCGACCGCGTGCTGGTCAAAATCGCTCAGCAAGATGAGAAAACCGCAGGTGGGATCTTCTTGCCGGACACTGCCAAGGAAAAGCCCCAGGTGGGGGAAGTGGTTGCTGTTGGCCCTGGCAAGCGCAACGACGAGGGCAAGCTGATCCCGATGGAACTGAAAGCCGGCGACAAAGTGCTCTACTCCAAGTATGCCGGAACCGAAGTCAAGCTGGGCAGCGATGAATATGTGCTGTTGGCCGAGCGGGACATTCTCGCCATTGTTCAGTAATGGTCAGTGATTCAGCAGCAGTTCAACGAACGATTGAATCCTTGAGACTCTGTTTCACCCTTACCTGCATTTGCATCGGAGAGGTTGACTATGGCCAAATCAATCATCTTCAGTGAAGAAGCCCGCCGCGCTCTAGAGCACGGCATGGATATTTTGGCAGAAGCCGTAGCCGTTACCCTGGGTCCCAAAGGGCGCAACGTCGTGCTGGAGAAGAAGTTTGGCGCCCCCCAAATCATCAACGACGGGGTAACCATTGCCAAAGAAATCGAGCTGGAAGACCACATTGAGAACACAGGCGTTTCCTTGATCCGGCAGGCGGCTTCCAAGACCAATGACACGGCTGGGGATGGCACCACCACGGCCACGGTCTTGGCTCACGCCATGGTGAAAGAAGGTCTAAAAAACGTGGCTGCCGGCGCCAACCCGATTGCCCTAAAGCGGGGGATCGACAAGGCGGTGAAGTTTTTGGTCGACAAGATCGCCGAACATGCCCGCCCGGTCGAAGATTCCAAAGCCATTGCCCAGGTGGCGGCCATTTCCGCCGGTAACGATGAAGAAGTGGGCCGTATGATTGCCGAGGCCATGGACAAGGTGGGCCGCGAAGGGGTGATCTCCCTGGAAGAAGGCAAGTCCATGACCACCGAGCTGGAAGTGACGGAAGGGATGCGCTTCGACAAGGGCTACATCTCCCCTTACTTCGTCACCGATACCGAGCGGATGGAAGCGGTTCTGGAAAACCCCTACATCCTCATCACCGATAAGAAGATCACCCTGGTGCAAGACCTGGTACCGGTTCTGGAGCAGGTGGCCCGCGCCGGTCGTCCTCTGCTGATCATCGCCGAAGACATCGAGAAAGAAGCGCTGGCTACCCTGGTGGTGAACAAGCTGCGGGGTGTGCTGAGCGTGGTAGCGGTAAAAGCCCCTGGCTTCGGGGATCGCCGCAAGGCTATGTTGGAAGACATTGCCATCCTGACCGGTGGTGAGGTAATCAGCGAAGAGCGCGGCCTGAAGCTGGAGAACGCTCGCCTCGATTCCTTCGGCACTGCCCGTCGCGTCACGGTAACCAAAGACAATACCACCATCGTGGCGGAAGGCAACGAAGCGGCCGTGAAAGCTCGTTGCGAGCAAATTCGCCGTCAAATTGAGGAAACCGACTCCACCTACGACAAAGAAAAACTGCAAGAGCGCCTGGCCAAGCTCTCCGGCGGTGTGGCAGTGATCAAAGTGGGCGCGGCCACTGAAACCGAGATGAAAGACCGCAAGTTGCGCCTGGAAGATGCCATCAACGCCACCAAAGCGGCGGTAGAAGAAGGGATCGTTCCCGGCGGCGGTACCACCTTGGCACACCTGATCCCAGTGGTAACCGAGTGGGCGCAAGCCAACCTGTCCGGCGATGAACTGGTGGGGGCCAACCTGGTCGCCCGCGCTCTGGGTGCTCCGCTGCGCCGCATTGCTGAGAACGCCGGCCAAAACGGCTCCATTGTGCTGGAGCGGGTGAAAGATAAGCCCTTCAACACCGGCTACGATGCTCAGAACGACGCCTTCGTGGATATGTTCGAGGCGGGCATTGTAGACCCGGCCAAGGTTACCCGTTCTGCCCTGCAAAACGCTGCTTCCATTGCGGGGATGGTGCTGACCACTGAAGCGATCGTGGTGGACAAGCCCGAGCCCAAAACCAACACGCCGGCAAGCAGCGGCAGCGGCATGAGTGACTACGACTACTAATCCGTTGACCGCCACAGCGAGGTGGATCCCTGAGGCTCACCGAAGAGCCCATGGGCACTTCGCTTCCTGGCCAGGCATCTTGGATGAATCTTTCGGGATCCCCTGGTGGGATCCCTTTTTTATGGATTTTTATTTTTTATCAAGACAGGCGAGCTGGCGGGATCATTCCCAATACCCATGCAACAGCAGCGCAACTGTCTGTGACGTTGATCCCCCTCTACCTTTGGGAGAGGGGCTGGGGGTGAGGGCGCCGGAGCCATGCAATCGGGAACTGCCTCAAACTGGCTCTTGGAAATGGCTTTGATCTGTCGAACTTGAGGAAAAGGGGAAGGCGGTGTGGCTCAGTTGATTTGCATTGGCCTGGATCTGGCCTGGTCGCCCCGCAACCCTTCCGGTCTGGCCACGCTGCGAGTCCAGCTCGGGGATCCCGGCAGGCAGAACTTGACAGGCCATCTGGTCGATAGCCGCATTCTCCAGACGGATGAGGAGATCCTGGACTACATTCAAGCTCAGGCGGGAGGGGATCCCTGCTTGGTGGCGGTGGATGCCCCCCTGCGCGTCCCCAACCTCAGCGGACAGCGACGGGCCGAGGCCGAACTGAACCGGGTGTTTCGCGCCTATGCAGCCGGGGCCCACCCAGCCAACCGCCGGCTTCTAGAAAAAAACGGCCAAGTGAGAGGAGAAGCCCTGGTGCAAGCCCTATCCCGCTATGGCTTTTGGGAGCAGGCCAACATCGAGCGAGGGAAGCTTACCCGCCAAGTGACCGAGGTCTTCCCCCACAGCGCCTTGGTCAGTCTCTTCGGCCTCAGCCGCACCCTGAAATACAAGGCTCGCCCCCGACGCACCTGGCCGGAACGGCAACAAGCCTGGCAGCTTTACCAGCATCATCTGCGCTCTCTAGCTGCCGCTGACCCGGCTCTCCAGGATCACGAAGAGCTGCTCCAAGTGAAGGTGGGATCCCTCAAGGGCCGTCGACTCAAAAACTACGAAGATCAGGTGGATGCGTTGATGTGTGCCTACATCGCCCTCTACGGGTTCCGCTGGGGATCCGAGCGCTGCCGCAGTTTCGGCAACCTGCAAGAAGGGCACATTTTCACGCCCTTGCCCCCTCGAACCTCTGAGGCTGATTGAGACCCGCTCCGGGATCGCAGGTGGAAATCCCAACCAGAAGAACAAAACTCTCGCTAGCCTTGGATCCCTCCTTGGCGGCATGATAAAAACAAGGGATCCGCAGAACAGGGGAAAAATGGACGTGCAACTGGGCCGCAATCGGCAGGCAAGACGCGCTTACGGGCTGGATGAAATCGCGCTGGCCCCAGGCAGACGAACGCTGGATCCCAGCCTGGTGGATACCCACTTCACCCTGGGAGGGATCCAACGGCAAATCCCCATCATCGCCAGCGCCATGGATGGCGTGGTGGATGTGCGAATGGCCATTTTGCTCTCGGAGCTGGGAGCTTTCGGGGTGTTGAACCTGGATGGCATCCAAACCCGCTACGCCGATCCCGATGAGATTTTGGATCAGATTGCGTCGGTGGGCAAAGACGAGTTTGTGCCCCTAATGCAGCGCCTCTACAGCGAACCTGTAAAGCCGGATCTGATTCAAGAGCGCATCCGCCAAATCAAGGCCGGTGGCGCCATTGCAGCAGCCAGCAGTGTGCCCGCCCACGCCGCCCAATACGGCCCCCTGGTGGCTGAAGCCGGGGGGGATCTGTTTTTCGTTCAGGCCACGGTGGTTTCCGTTCACCACAAGGTTCCCGAAGGCATGGAACTGCTGGATCTGGCCCAATTTTGCCGGTCGATGCCCATTCCTGTTGTGGTGGGCAACTGCGTTACCTACGATGTTGCCTTGGAGCTGATGCAGGCCGGAGCTGCCGGTGTCTTGGTGGGGATCGGCCCTGGCGCTGCCTGTACTTCCCGAGGCGTGTTGGGGGTGGGAGTGCCGCAGGCTACGGCCATCGCCGACTGTGCCGCTGCACGGGAGCAGTTTTTGGCGGAAACCGGCGCCTACGTTCCCATCATTGCCGATGGCGGATTGGTGACCGGCGGCGATATTTGCAAGGCCATCGCCTGTGGAGCGGACGCAGTGATGATCGGATCCCCCTTGGCCCGCGCCTATGAGGCCCCCGGTCGCGGCTTTCATTGGGGCATGGCTACCCCCAGCCCCATCTTGCCCCGCGGCACCCGCATCCGCGTGGGATCCACCGGCACCTTGGAAGAAATCTTGCGCGGCCCCGCCCGCCTGGACGACGGCACCCACAACCTCTGGGGTGCTCTGCGCACTAGCATGGCCACCCTGGGGGCTGCCAATCTCCGAGAAATGCAGCAGGTGGAGATCTGCATCGCCCCCTCCCTCCTGACCGAGGGCAAGGTGTACCAGAAGGCGCAGAGCTTGGGTATGGGGAAATAGTCCCTTGGGAATGCTAAACTCGGTGGACTGGGATCCCTCGGGGGCGGTTAGCTCAGCGGTAGAGCGCCTGCCTTACAAGCAGGATGTCACTGGTTCGAGTCCGGTACCGCCCATCCCCACCGGAGCTTGCAGCTTGAGAGCTCTGTCTCAGTTTGAGATACACCCGCTAGCCAGAGCCGGATCCCTGAGGTAGAGTAGTGGATATCGAGCCTCGATCATCTACCGCAGTTGGGTCTCGCATTGAGTCTCGCGCAGAAAGTGTGTAAAGTGGTAGACGATGTGGACTTCGGCTGTATCATGTCTTCCCAGAGTCCGCGATTGCCAGGCTCGTTGTTGAGGTAGGCAGTTTGTCGCTTCTATGAGGACATCCCTACAGCCAAAAAGGTGTGAGGAAAAGAACAAGGAGAGAAACATGCCCGCGAAACACGCGAAC
>NZ_JANSIK010000091.1:0-20205 GCF_047462035.1 Synechococcus sp. R5-15
CGCCTTACGGCAATCAGAGGAAAATCATCTACCAGTGCGGACAATTGTGTACGCGCGGCCTGTCTAGTGCTCAACGCCTTACGGCAATCAGAGGAAAATCATCTCCAGTGACGTAAATCCACCCATGGCCACCCAGGTGCTCAACGCCTTACGGCAATCAGAGGAAAATCATGTACCTATCCCTATCTAGAAACGCCTTACAGGCGAAAGTGCTCAACGCCTTACGGCAATCAGAGGGAAATCACACTCTTGCCAGAGCTCAGTCCAGCGCTCCTGCTTGAGTGCTCAACGCCTTACGGCAATCAGAGGAAAATCACATCTGTCCATCACGAGTGCGCAAAGCATCCACTCTTCCCCGCAAGCCCAGTTCTTCGCTTTCTAGAAATAGATCCTCCCACTCCTCTCCCTCTTGCTTTTCCAGCTCTGTGTGTAACCGCCGACCGGCAAAAATAGCTGCGTTTTCCGTATAGAGCTCCTCGACCTCCTCTAGATAAAATAGTCGTGGGCAGTAGGCCAATGCGTGCAGTGCTGAAACACGAATCAAATCTGAATCTATCTGTGCGGGGAAATCGATTAGTGATGCCGGCATAATCTGATACTCCGAAATATGAAAATATAGAGTTCTTCAGCAATCTTAGAACAGCTTTCTCTTTGAGCAGAGACAAAACTCAGGCTCCACGCAAGATCTTCTCCTGGCAGGGTTAATAGGCTGTTCGGAAATAAGCCTTCGACCTAAGGTTGATAAGTCTAGAACCAACAGCTTGGAATTCTCACGGCTTAGTTTGGGCAAATTTCCGTCCAGGCTAACTCCGGCACATCATCACCTTCAAGAGTTCGGAGTGAGTATCTTCGCCAGCGAGTATCCCGCGATCCCACGTGATCAACCCAATACGGCAAGGTCAGGATCCCATCCTCATCTTGAATTAGCCATCTTCCCCCTGAAGGGACTTTCTGAATTGGTCTTACCGAGTTAACTAAGTCACGACTCTCTCCTAGGCTTAGTCCCCCAGATCGGTCAATTAATTCAGGATTTTCAAAGGCTCTTTCCAAGTCATGAGCAAGGGATCCATTGACCAAAACTGCGATTTGCACATCGGTCAGCAATTGTTGGTAGTCAGGACGGGCATTGTTTGGATGCTGAATATCTTTTGTCTTAAAACGACGAAGGGTACGGATCACTGTAGAAAGCTGGGGTTGGCTCAGAAGAGCAATTGCCAGTTGGGATCCGCAATATCGATGCCGATCCCATTCTCCCAGCAAGGAAAGCAACATTCCATAAACAGTAGCCGGTGGCGGCACTGGATAAGTTTCGGCAAACTCCCTGGCCCAAGATTGACGGAAACAGGCGATAGGCACCTCAACCTGGAGCTGAATCATGCTGCCTCCTCACAAGAAATTTGCTGCCTAATCAAGCTGATAAGTTGATTAACTGTTGACTTAATGCCTGGACTTACATGAGCACCCAACTGGGCTAGCTTCTTCCCGTCCTCAGTTTCGGCAGCAGCTCCTGCTAGCCACAGCTCTTGAGGAGCTATATCCCCCACTTGCACTCGACGCACTAAGTCCGGCATGCTGATTTCTCCATCAGAGTTTTCTTCAAAACAGTAGAGCAGGCGTGGCGAAAAGTCGTGTGTCCAGCGCAGAACTATGCTGTCTGGTGAAAAGTCATAGAGAAAGCGAGAGTGATTGCCGGCTACTTCCCCCAACGAAACCAGTCCGTTTAACACTTCGATTACTCGGTCTTGCCGGTGGAGCCGAGCAGGAGTCATTGCAAAGCCGTACTGATAGCGAGTAGCATGAACCTCCGTTCCGTAGAGAGAAGTGGATCCCTTCTGGCCACTTTTCGCGTTGAAGGTTACATCTCCGCTGTAGGGTCGAGTAGAAACTGCCCGAGTTACTTCCAAAACACCTCGCCGAGCAGTGGTAGTGCCCTTTGGTAACTTCTCTCCCTTCTTCCTGGATGAGTTTTCGTCTGAGGCATCTACTTTAGCCCCTTCCGCACGCATAAAGCCTAGGACATCATCATCGATATACCGCTCGGGATCAAAGTTAGGCGCTTGCCACTCGTTGTCGTTGGTTTGATCATTCCAACGTCGGTTAACTTCGCAGCCATTCCCTGAGACCTGCCAATAGTAACGCAGGGCCCAACGGATTGCTTCAGCAGAGACGGTAGTGTGCACCTCATTTTTCCAGAGGATCTTTTGCAGGGTAGTGATGTTGCCGTCATTCTCACCGCGGTTGTTGGCAGCGGTGCCGTAGCTGGTCAAGATGTTGCCAAACAGGTGCAAAGTCATAATCTTCCTCCAAGCTAATTCTTCAAACTGAACTGTTAAGTCGTTGCTGCATCAACTTTTTACTTGACTTTCTGGCTCTTGCTTTACACTTTCAGTCCTCCTCTAGCTCGGCAAGTACAATCAAGTCAACATCGTCCTCGTCAAGCTCATCCTGAAGTTCTTCCTGTCGCTCCTTGCCTTTGTAGCTGGCCAACGCTAGAAGAGCTAAGTCTCGCGCTTTTTTCCATTCCTTGGGATCCATAACTAAATCCATCAAGTCATCCCAATGCTCTTGCAGTGTCGGTATTCTTCCAGCCCGCGCCCAAAAGCTAGTAATAAACTCACGGAAACTTTCCGCGTTTTTGCATCGAGTCAGCCCAGTGCGAATACGTATATTTTCTCTGTCGAAGTTAGTAAACTCTCCCCTATCCTGGGTTTTCTGAGATAACCGACCATAGGTAAAGCGAATGGCTTCATGACAAGCCTGAACAAACCAGCGCTCTCTGTCATCCATTTCCGTTTTCATGACCATTTCGTTTAGACCTCCGCGCTCGTAACATAGCTGCTTAAACTGCTCGTTGCTATTAACCTGCTCTGCAAATCCGGCATACCAAGAGTAACCCCTTGCCAGATTTTCAGCAATCATCTCACGAGCAAAACTTGTTGCAATGAAACTGCCTTCCTCTGCTTTTGCCTTGACGACAACTCGATCTGGTAACACTGCTCTGCAGATCTGGTAGTTTTTACAGACGCGATATTCTGCTTCTACAGTAAGTAGATCTGTGCGAGATTTTTGTTGGCTCGACCACGGAACAACACCTAGAGTTAGAACCTGACATCGTTTTACCTTAAATTCCCTAGCAGATTCTGCAATCCCTTGGTACGTCAAAAACCTAAGCCCAGCATCTCCCAAACTCGAAGCATGAAAATCCCGGTAACCTGCGTGACGAAGCTGGGGATCTTGCCGGTAGCTTGCATAGACCTCCATATCGGTAATCTCGGGAACTACCAGGGCATATTGAGCTTTCTGATCTCGCAGCCGCGAGCGAAGTATGTAGTAGCAGCAAGAAACAGGAGCGTAGAGAAGTATAAAGGCCATCTCTGGAGACTCTTCAAAGCTTGTATCCGAGGAAAATGCATTGTGGCGAACGACTGCACCAGGATTAAGCCAGCCAGCAATGCTAATTGGCTGCTTAAGCCAATTACCGTTTTTATCACATAGATTTTTGGCAAATTCCTGATGGACGTAGCTTTCTAAAGCTTTATACTTGATAATGACAGGCGGATGATCCTCATCAATCTCTAAAGATTGAGTTTGCTCGCCAATAACTTTACGGGTTTTGGCATGTTGTAGAAATGTTCCCAGGATTCCTTGATGGATGACTACCTGGGAGTCTTTTCGCATCGACTTACTGTCGATCCCTCGCAATGCGATTAATCCATTATCAAGTTGGAAAGACTCTTTGAGCAACCAATCAATTACTTCAAAGTCATTTCCCTGCCAGGACAGTTGAACTTGTCGAGGCGTCAGTTCCCAACTTAGTGACCCTGGACGCTTTTCTGGTGGAATTTCCTGCTCTAGCTGCTTGAGGGTCATCCATAGTCCGGCTAAACCCGCCCGATGCAGCAATGTTAATCCGGGGTGTCCTAGGTGCAACTTTAATTCGCTCATGGTGTGCCAACTTCCTCGCTGTAGGTGATATATCCAGGCTCTGTGATGAAATAAAACCCGCGTCGTTGCCAATTCCACCACTCTGTCTTTTTATCTGGGATCCGGATTGGAATTGACCAGGCTTGAGCTTCTTGTAGAAAAGCTTGCATTCTCGATAGCTTTTGGCCCTTATCTAGAGCTTTCTTCTGTCTGACTTCAGCAGCCTTCCAAATAGCGTCTTGATCTTCTGCCAGAAGCACTGTTATCGTGTAGCCGGCCTCTCGCAGGGAACTTGGATAAGTGCACCAGTTTTGATCAAGCCATGCTGACTTCACCCTGGCAGGCTCTTCCCGGCTGAGCTGAGAGATGATATCAGCCAGGTCTCGCTGGGAAATATACTCAAGTTCTCTAAGCTGTTCAAGCAGCTGCCGGCCAGTTTCTAATTCTGCTGCGCCATAGGGGAGGTGTTCGTTCCATTCGTAGAAAAGAGCTACACGGGATCCCTCCTGCTCGCTTTTCATTCTTCGATTGAGTCGACCTAGTCGCTGAATCAAAGCTGTCGCTGGAGCCATAGCAGAGATAAGCAAGTCTGCACTTAAATCTAAGGACATTTCACAAACCTGTGTAGTAATAGCGAGAACAGGCCCTGGTTGACCAAAAGCGTTAATAATCTGCTCATGCTTTCTAAGTCTATCTTTATAACGAAATCGACTGTGATAAATTAAAACTTCGGCTTCAATGTCTTTTAGCTTCTTCTGAGCCTCTCGATAAATGTTAATGCAACTGGCAACTGAATTGGTTACCCACAATACCTTTTGGTTCTCTTGAACTGCCTTAGTAACTTCTGACCAAATGGATTCGGAATTGATGGGATCCC
Organism: Synechococcus sp. R5-15; assembly: GCF_047462035.1. Classification (NCBI taxonomy): domain Bacteria; kingdom Bacillati; phylum Cyanobacteriota; class Cyanophyceae; order Synechococcales; family Synechococcaceae; genus Synechococcus; species Synechococcus sp. R5-15. Next base: position 4,802 of record NZ_JANSIK010000091.1, read on the forward strand.
CTTCTGATGAAATTTCTTTTATTTGATAGCGCTTCAGCTCTTCTAGCTCTTGAGGCCCTTCAATGGGATCCCCAATAGGTTCACCCAACTCACTCATCACCCGTTTAATCGCCTCAAGTCGCCCTGGGGTGAAGCTGGCGCTCATCAGTAGGATAGGTGCGCCTCGAAAAGCCTGCAAAAATTTTAGCAAAGCGCCAAACATCTGACTATCATAGGCGTGAACCTCATCAAAGACAAAGGCAGATTGAACTAGAGCTGGCCAAGAAAATAGTGGTCTTCTATTGTTCTGGATTAACCCTAAAATAGAGTCTACAGTGCAGATAACCAGTTTCTTTCTCCATACTTGCAACGCTGCCAAACGAAACGAATTACCCTCATCCTCTTCGCCTTCGCCGGTCAATAAAAGTTCTCGATCCAAATCTGCTCGTGAGTGCATCAGTGTCTTTTCTATTGGGGATCCCTCGGCGTAGTCCAAGTAGCCCTGAGTAGCCGTTCCGGTGGTCGGATAGCCAAAAAACAGTCGCCTTCCCGATGCCCACTTTTTCGCCCAAGCGTAGGCTCCCAAGGTCTTGCCTGTACCACAGCCTGCCTTGACCAGTGTTACTCGATGAGTGGCAGCAGCCATTTGCTCTTGGAAGGGACGCAGGGAGTTTTTTCCTAGTTTCTGGGTAATCAGTTGCTCTAATTCACTTTCTTGGAGAGCTAAACTCAAGGTATTAGAAACCCAGCTTTGCAAGTTTTCTCCCTCCACTGGCAAGACCGATCCTGCTAAATCTGCAGCAATTACTGTTGCCTTAGCAGCCGCTATTAATATCTGTCTCTCAAAGCTAAAATTTTGAGCAAAGTCTCGAAACTGATCTACCAATGCACGCAAGTGCTGTTCCAGTTGGTCTCTTTCCCAACTTGCTGAGGGTACACTTGGAATCTCTGATGGTAGCCCTAGTCTCTGCGATCCGAGCCTCAACACAGATTGAAAGTCTGGATGGCCAGTATAAACGTAAATCTCAGATCCTGAGCCATCAGACAACTCCGTAATTTTGTGAGATTCTTTGCCCTGAGAATTCACTCCCGCTTTGAGGTGATGTCCAATTGCTGTCCAGGCAGCTAAGAGGAGCTCCTCTTCAGTAAATGCTTTCTGTAGCCACTCTCGAAATGCACTGACCTGTAAAGCAAGTATGCCACTTAAAAACTCATGTCGGATAAGTTGCCTTCTGTTATGACTTCTCCAACTCTTTTCAAGCTCTGCTTTCGAGTTAGTGTCTAGGATCGACGACTTGAGATAAACCATCTCCTGGAAATGTTGATTGGCTTTACCCCAGTCGTGCAGATAAGCTCCTAATTTGACAACAGCTCCCAAACGATTTGAGTCACTTAACCCTAACTGCTTGCAAATAGTCTGTCCTAGGCGATCTGAGAAGACTTCAGCCGCTGACAAGACAGCCGCAACATGGCCTGCAAGTTTAGCAGCGCCCCTTGCCTGAGCATACTCTTCTTTAGATTGGTAGCTGGGATCCCATTTTCCCAGCGATTTTGCTAGCAAAAACTTAAACATTGTAGAGTCATCCTCACCTGCACGGCAAAAAGAATCCACAACCCATGCGCCGCCGGCCACCTAGCCCTACCTGCTGGAGGCGAATTGAGTCTTCTTCCTGTAGGTTCTCTACTAAGGTTGAGAAACCTACAATCGTATGCCCTTTAATTCTCAAGGTCTTGCGCAAGGGTTTCCCAGTTTTATCTTGCAGTACTGATACCCGGCCTGAGATCTTAAGCTTCTCTAACTGGTCTTGGGCAGCTTGCACAAATGGATCTGGCTCGGTGTAGCCCTTGATTGTAACAATTCGGGCTTTTAGGGAAGTGCTTGGTTTGAGAGTAAAAATCCTGGGGATCCCTAGCTGTACTTCGTGAGATCCAATCTTCAATTGCTTGCCGGCTAGCTTGTACACCTCCGGCACTGCTTCCATGGGCAGCCGAATTCTAATGTGGGAGTGCGGAGTCAGTAAGATTTTGCCTCGTCTGTCTCCAATTCCCGCTGTTGTCAAAATCCCGATGTGAGGGTTTCGGTGCAGTGTTGGTACTTGGTGGCATAGCGCCGCGAGTAGAGCGTACCCGTGATCTGCTGGGAGGGTAGTTCCTCGCACAGGCAGGCATAGGTCCACTACGGGAGCTTCGTAAGGGACATGTGTTGGGTTTGCCATTGAAGCTTCAGCAGTCATTGAGTGGCTCATCACACAACTGCCACGTAAAACATATGTAAGGAATGCTAGTGAACACGGCTCGCTTCTGTCAAGCAGCGCGCGGCGCCCCAGGGCGATCAGTGGAAAGGGCAGTCAGGGGTGCTAAGGCCTGCTGCCAGCAGCAAGGCACTTTCGACCACAGCAGCCACGTGAAAGTGCTCAACGCCCAGGGGCTTACCTCTGACAATACCATTGGTCTTAGCCCTCTTCAGCCAGGAGGTGATTTTCGGAAGAGTTCCCAGAAGAGGGCTGGATCCCCTACCCCCGCATAGGCAACCTCGAAGGGTAGAGCTTAGGATGGCTTGACCCATCTCCTCTTTATCAGCTCTCTCGCTGCCTATGAACCTGTCATCCATTGCCAAGCCACAGCAGCTTTCTCTTTTGCTGATTGCACTTCAGCTAACTCTGGGAGCGCCGGCGACAGCTCATCCGGTCACCAGTTCTGCAACGGACTCGACGGCGGCGGCCATTCAGCGAGTAACGGAAATTCATGGCGGAGCTGGGCCTTGGGCCGTGGTCGGCTATCGCATGGGGATGCGCGCTCTGCAGGAGCTGGGCTTGATGAGTCCAACTCCCCACACTTCTAGGAACCGTTTTCTGGTGGAGGTCATTCACGAGTCGCCGGCAGAGATCCCGTTCGTGTGCATTGTGGATGGCTTGCATGCTGCAACAGGGGCCAGTTTGGGCAAGTTGAACTTGAAGCTGGTGGAGGTCGAATCTCTTGAAAAAATGCGCAGCGTGGTCATCCACCGAGAGACCGGCAAGCGGGTGGAGTTTCAAGTTTTGCCTGAGTTTATTGACAAATACCGGAACTTGCCCCCGGAACAACTGGCGGCTGCAGGGCAGGAAGTTCTTCAACTGGCCGATGAGAAGCTTTTCCGTCTCGCCATTAGCCCCTAGCAGGGAATATCGCTTCGGGATCCCTTCGGCATTCCTGAGCCAATCAGCTCCAGACCCGAGCGGGTGGCCACCTCTGCCGGATGCTCTCTTTCTTTCTGGAACTAACTCTGATTATCGTGGGCTCGCTAGGTACCTCCTAAGGGATCCGGGCTTGAGCGAATACATCTTGAGGGATCACCTTTAGACCCGGCAGGAAATCATCTTGAATGGCTTGGGATCCCGTAAAGGTGCGCGGCGGGGCATCGGGATAGAAGACGGTGATGCTCTTGGCTTGGGGATCCACCACCCAAACCCTGGGGATCCCAGCTTCTAGATAATCGGTTGCCTTCTGAGCTATGGCTCCAAAACTCTGGCCAGGAGAAAGGATCTCGATCACCAACTCGGGAATGGCAAAACAAGGTTCATCGGTCATGGCCTCAACTGGCAATCGCTCGTTGGAGATGTAGGTGAGGTCGGGAATCGGGATCCAGGGCTCTGCCTTTCGTGTTAAAACAACTGCCCACTCAGTATGTGCTGACCCAGGCTTAGGACACTCAGGGCTAGAGCACCAGTCCTCCAAAATTTGCCACAACACCGGTTGGAGACGAGCATGGAAGCGTTTTGGCGACATGGGTTCGTTTTTGGAGACGGCCCGCCCATCGACTAGCTCATAGACAATATCCCCCTCCGGCAAGGCCAGAAACTGTTCGGGAGTTAGCTTTTGACCTGAAATGGACAACTCTGGAGTCGATAGCATCACAGGATCCCCGTTGTTTAGGATGGCCGAATCTCTGTCTAGGCTAGCTCTGACATCCCCCACCTTCACCGTTTTGAAACAGTTGTCGAGCAGGGATCCAAATCCAGCGGCAAGATGGCTCCACTCAATTTTGGGGGTAGAGATCCCCATCTTTCTGGCACCGGCTGAGCAGAGGATGCCACTTTTCGGGAGAGGATAGGGCAACATTCAACCCAGAACCCTCTCCAGGCAACTTGAGAAGGGGGGGCTTCCAAGCTGCAGTAGCTTGAAGATGCCCGTGCTTCAATGCTTGAAAGCCGTCATCGAGAGGATCCCTATGGCTAATACCCTTTTGACCACTCTAGGCACCAGCCCCTACAGCGAGACGGTGTATGTTTTTGGGGAGCGGAAAGCCGATAGAACCCGTTATGTTGCCAAAGCCCTCTGTCAGCTCTTTGACATCGAGAGGGTGATTGTGCTGCTAACCCAAGAAGCACATGACACCCATTGGAAGCATCTACAGGACTGCCTACCCCCCCACGTGGAGAAAATTGCCAAGGCCATTCCTGAAGGGAAAACCGAGGCAGAGACCTGGGAGATCTTCGATGTGCTGGTCGATAGCATCGAGCCCCATACGCGGCTGGTTTTCGATATCACCCACGCCTTTCGCTCCATCCCCGTACTGGTGCTCTTGGGAGCCGCCCTTTTGCGCAAGGCCAAGAATGTAAATATTCAGGGGCTGTACTACGGTCTCTATCTCAAAGACCAGCAGGAAACACCCATCATCGATCTCACCCCCGCCCTTCGTCTTTTGGATTGGCTGACAGCTACCGACAAATTCATCAGCACCGGCTCGGCCTTGGAGTTGGGCCAACTTTTGGATACAGTTCAACGGGACTTTTACCGCCAACCAAAGCTCGGCAAAAGGGATCCCAAGCCCATCCGGCTGCAGAACTTTGGCCAAGCCATCCGCAATATCTCTCGTTCCCTGGAGCTGGTAAGACCGGTCAGCCTTTTGGAGGATGACTTGCTTAGGTTGCAAAGGCACTCCACCCAGGAGTTGGCAGAAGAGGTGGGCCAATTTGCCAAGCCTTTTGGTCTGCTGCTGCGAAGCATTCAGGATAGCTACAGCCAACTGGCTTTGCCAGCAGACAGAGCTACGGATGCCAAGGCTCAAGTTCAAAAGCAATTTCAACTGCTGCGCTGGTATGTGGAGAAACGCTTCACCACGCAGGCAATTCTCTTAGCTCGGGAGTGGGTGATCTCGGCCCTCTGCTTGTGTGAGGGGCTGCCCAACTACCGCCAGCGGGAAGCGCGGCAGGAGATTGAACACCAACTGGGATCCCTCATTCCACGGGAAGACCAGCCCCAGGCGCCTCCTGACATTGCTGCCCATGTTCCCAATGTGCAGAAACTTGCCAACCTCTGGTCTCGCCTCAGCCAGTACCGCAACGATGTTGCCCATGTGCAGATGAATCCAAACCCTTTGAACAGCGAAGCTCTAGAAAGCTTTGTTTTGCAAGACCTGCTGCCTGGCCTGGAAGAGCTGTTTCCCAAATTGACCTGGGCAGAAGGGAAGTTGGAAGGGGATCTTTCCACTTCTCCGTAGGCTAAAGACATCGGTTCGCCCTCAGGTTCTGGGTTTTTGGTCAAACAACGGCTATTGAGAAATACTGAAGAAAACTGAGGGCTGGCCGGGATCAGATCGATTTTGTTTTGTAGCTTCTGTAGCCACGACATCGGGTGGCTACCGGGGTTTTGTTCCTTGTTCGAGGAGTTCCTAACTGTTCTGTTTCTCCAGCGAAAACACCATGTCTTACTACTGGCAAGCTAAGCTCTGGGGTCTGTTACATGATCCCGCCCTCAAAGCCCTACACGACAGGACTGGCCGCTCCAAGGAAGGGCCGTGGGCCAAACTGGCAGCGATGCAGGGATGGTCTTCTCCCAAAGCCGAGGGAGCCCCTCTCAGAGGTGTGGGAGATGCGGATCTCATCGCCTCGGCCAGCGACCGGGCTGCCATTGGCCATTTGCCTGTAGCCATCGACTACCAGGTTGAGGATCGCGGCCAGGGGTTAGGCTCTGGACTGGAGATGAGCCATCTGCTCTCGGGGCGCAAGCACTTTTGGCAATTGGCCAATGAGCAACACCAAGCCCTCAAGAATGCCCGCTCCCGTGCAGACTACCTGATGGAACGGGAGGAGAACGCCATCCCTGATTGGGTTCGGCAGGAGACGGATCCCCAAAAAGTGTTTTGGTGGTTTTGGCGGTGCTTTCCCCAAGCTATTTGTCAGGAGTTTGGGGATGAAAGCTTGCTGTTATTGCCAGCAGAAACCCGGCTGCCAGACGGATCCCTGTGGAGCCACGCCAGCGTCACCGCAGCCCTAGCGGGATGCTTGGCCGGCTACGAGGAGCCCACGCGACCCTTTTTGGTGAGCTTTACCTTCAACCCCATCCAGGAGCTGATCAAAGCCAGCCGCAAAATGCGGGACTTCTGGGCTGGCTCCTGGCTGCTGCACTACCTTTCTGCTCGCATAAGTTGGCGACTAGCTGAAAAATACGGTCCCGACTGCCTACTCTACCCCAGCCTCTATGGCCAGCCATTAATCGACTACTGGCTGCGGGAGAAGTACCCCGAATTTGAAGAATGGATCCCTCAGCCTTCGCCTAACGCCCTGCTCACCGCCGGTTTTCCCAACGTGCTCCTGCTGCTGCTGCCAGAAGAGCGGGTGGAGGCGGCCATGCAGTTTGCCCAGCAGACCCTCAAGGAAGAATGGAAGCAGTTGGCCCAGAAGGTGCTGGATTACCTGCAGGCGGATCGCCGCTGGCTGAGGCAGTTGCACCCAGAGGACCCCACCTGGCAGGGATGGCTGGAGCATCAGTGGCAGCACTACTGGGCAGCCGTGCCCCTGGGATCCCCGGCTCACTCTCTCAAGGATACCGGCATCCTTAGGCCCCCTCATGTTTCCATTGATGCGGATCCCTGGGTCAGTGCCCAAAACCGCACCTATCACCTAGAGGCCAAGCAAAAGCTCTTTGCTGATGAGGAGCTGGAGTTCTTGCGAGTTAGCTTCTGGGATCCCCAAAGACAACAGCGCCGCCAATACAAGGCCGGACTCAACGTGGGATCTTGGTGGGCAGCCGCAGTGGAGCAAAGTCGGCGGCTACAAGCCGCTTGTAAGCAGGCCCGCGATTGGCAGCTCCCCGTTGCGTTTGGGCCGCGCAGCACCGTTTCGGGCTTGGGGCCGGTGGTGCATCCCTCACCGCGGCAGGGGTGGATAACAGAAGGGGAGAGTCGGCGGCTTTGGCAGCGGCAGGCCGGGCTCTTCGATGGCCGGGAACAGCTCAATGCCACCGAAACCCTCAAGCGGGGCTTGTACAAAGTGCTGCCGGAGCTCTTCCGCGAGCTGGATGAAGACCAGATTGCCGCTTCCTACCCGGATCTCACCGCTGGCGTAGCCGGCTACCTCAAAACCCAAGGGCGACGGGAACGAGAGCACTTCGAGCAGGCCTGTCAGGCAGTGGAGGCCCGCTACCCGGAGGTCAGAGGGGTGCTGCGGGAAATGCGGGGCAAATGGGGGATCCCGTGGGCCGACCAGCAGGAGCTGTGCTACCATCCCCGTCTGCTCAATGCCGGTTGGCTGGTGGAAGACCTGGAGCTGGACGAGGAAACGCAAAGAAGCTACCGGCAGGACATCGAGACGCTTCTAGGCCGCTACTACCCCAGCGTTAACCCCGCCAGTTGGTACGTGCTGGCTGCCGGGGATGGGGACGACATGGGCAAATGGCTCAGGGGCGAGAAGATGAAATCCTACTACGACTATCTGCCTCAACCCCTACAGCGGCTGGCCAACGGGCAAACGGAAGCCATTGGCGAGGTCTTTGGCAAGGACAAGGAGGAGCTGGAGCAAGTCAAAGACGCTTTTCAGAAGTTTGTCAAAAACAGCCGCAAGCGCATGGGGCCTGCCACCCACAGCGCCCTAAGCCGCGCCCTGCTGGATTTTTCCGGCCAGTTGGTGCCCTACCTAACAGAGCAACGCTATGCAGGCAAGCTCATCTACGCCGGCGGGGACGACGTTTTGGCCTACACCAACCTCTGGGAGTGGGATGGCTGGCTGTGGGATATTCGCCAGTGTTTCCGGGGGGGAGAGGATGACTGGCGGGAGTTTGAGAACCTGGGGGACTACTGGCAGTGGAAAAAAGGGCGGCCTCCCGAAGGTTTGAGCCGGCGCCCCCTCTTTACCCTGGGATCCGCAGCCACCATCAGCTTCGGCGTGGTGATTGCCCATCACTCGGTGCCTCTGGCCATTGCCCTGGAAAACCTTTGGCAGGCGGAAGAAGAAGCCAAGGGCCACCTCTATGCCCATGGCTGCCCCAAAGACAGCGTGCAGGTGCGGGTGCTGTTTGCCAATGGCAACCAACTGGTGAGCACCAGCAAATTCGACACGTTCGACAAGTGGAAGGATCTCCTTGATTTTGACTGGAAGCTCATGGGCCAGCAGCAGGATCAAAGCTCCTTGTTTGAGCAGGCAGCCCAACTGTGGGAGCAACATCCTGCCCCCAGCCCAGAGGCGGTGCCAGCCTGGGCCACGCTCTTTTGCAGCCGCCGGGATCTCTTCAAACAGGAATCGGAGCAGAAAGAGCACTTCCAGAACAAGCTTGTGGAGTTTATCCAGCATTTTTGGCAGCACAGCCTGCCCGCCCAGCCCCAGGAGTGGGATCTGGAGATCAAAAACTGGTTCAAGCTGGCGGCTTTTGTGCTGCGCAACCGCACCGTGAAATTGGGGAGGAACGGCCGATGAGTTGGTTTACCCTATCACCCTTGGATGTGTGGATGTTTCGAGATGCTAAGCCCTTTGCGCCGGGAGAGCGGGCCTGGGCCAACAGCAGCTTTCCCCCTAGCGGCCATACCCTTGCTGGTGCTATCCAGGCTTACCTGGGCCAGCCGATGACGCTGCGGCTGCGGGGCCCCTTTCTCTGCCACGACGAAAGGCTCTATTTCCCCGCCCCTCTGCATCTGGAAGACGGATTCCCCCTTGTTCCCGTTCCTTGGTTGGACAAGACGGATCCCTACTTCCATTGCCGCTGGGATCCCACCCGGCCAGCCCCCTTGGTTTCCTTGAGGCCAGCAGAGGAGGAACCCGAACGCAGCCAGAGCAGCAAGAAGAAAAAAACAGGAGGCTACCTGCCCTTCGAGGTGGTGCAAAAGGCGCTGGAAGGCAAAGGCTGGGATCTCAGCCAGGCCGTTAAGCCACCGCTGAAGTATGAAGTACGGCCCCACAACACCCTGCAGGTGAGCAAGCGGCAAGTGCGAGAAGCCGATGGCTACTTTGTGGAGACCTGCATCCGCCTTCAGCCGGGCTGGAGTTTGGCCCTTTCCATCGAGGGCTGGGATCCCGATCGCGAAGCCTGGGATCCCTTGCCCCTGCAGCAAGAAGTGGTTGTGCGGCTGGGGGGAGAAGGCCACGGTGCCTTGCTAGCCCCTTGTCCGAAGTTGCAGGCGCAGTGGCAGCAGTTGCAGGACCTTTCTCAGGCCGCCTTTTGCCAAGCCGGACGCGCTTTGGCCTACTTGGTGACCCCAGGTGTGTTCATCAAAAAGGTGGACGGGCGTTCCCTCTGCCGCGCCTGGCCGTGGGAATGGCGATTGGCCACTCCCCATCCTGCTCATTCCCTTACCGGCCCCCTGGTGAGCGTGGCCACCGGCAAGCCCGTTGCCATCAGTGGACGCCTGCGGGTGGATCGCCCCCCAGAGCAGCGGCAGATGAGCCTGCCCGCCCCCCAAGTTTTTGCCGCGCCCCCTGGCAGTGTCTACTACCTGGAGCAGCCGGCCCTCCTCAACCAAGAAGAGCCCGAGCTAGAAGATGGCCGGCTCAACGTGTTCCACCGCTGGCGGCTGTTGGGCTATAGCGAGCTCCTATGGCTGCCTTGGGCCAACTGAGTTTTGCTTTCAGTCCTTGAATACTTACTCGCAAAAGGAGCCCATCCATGACTTTTCAGATTGCCTACCTCCATCTATTGACTCCCCTGCACACCGGCGGCACCACCCAAGAAGGAAACCTCTTGGGGATTGCCCGCGAATCCCACACCCATTTGCCCTACATCCCTTCCAGCACCATCCGGGGCAGGTTGCGGGCCAGTGTGACTGATAAGCACAAAAAATTTGAGCTCTTTGGCAACGAAATTGGGGAAGGGGATCAGCTGACCCAGGGATCCATTTGGATTGGAGATGGCTCTTTGCTGTGGATCCCGGTGCCCTCCCTCAGCCACGGGGTGGTGTGGATAAGCTGCCCGCTTCTGCTTAAGCGCTGGCTGCGGCTAACAGGCCAGAATCTGTCAGTGCCGGATCCCTACAGTACGAGCTTGAAGGCCGACCGACCCATTTACCTCAAAGATGCCATTCTCAAAGAAGGTCTCAAACAATGGTCGGAATGGAAGAGCTACACCAAAGATCCTAATATCAGTCGCGTGATTGTTTTACCCGATCAGCACTGTGCCACCCTCATTCAAATGAGCCTGTGGCGGCAGGTGAAAGTCAAGCTTAGCGAGCACAAGGTTGTGGAAGGAGGCTTCCGCTATGAAGAGGCCATTCCTCCTGACAGCTTGATGTACTTTACCTGGGGGGTTACCGCCCAAGCAAATGGCAGTTCTGAAGAGGCAATGAAAGAGTTTCGAGATCTGCTGCAATCCAACCAGATTATGCAGATTGGCGGCCAGGAAAGCTTGGGCCGAGGCTTTGTGGAGCTGTCTTTGAACTAGATCTCAACCTAGGAGGGAGGTTTTATGAATAGCTTTGACCCGCGTACATTGGCCAAGCCCGTTTACGAATCCCTGTGCCAGCTCAGAGCGCAAACCAGGGATCCAGAAAGGCTAAAAGAGCAAAAAAACCAGGCTGTGGAGCTCTACACCTATCTTTCTACTTGGGGCCTGCTGCGCCTCAAGGCCGAAGAAGACGCCCTTAGCCAAGAGGGCAAAAAAGAGGTGGTCAAGGAGTTTTTCGATTGCCTAGAAAAGATCTCCGGTCAAAACGAAATTGCCAAATCCAACGGCCTGGATCGTCTCATGGGGTTGGGAGTTGAAGAGTACCTGGGTTTAACAGGGCTGGGACTTGCCTTGGCACAAGAATTCAGCTTCTGGGCTACAGCCATTTACCATGACGATGACGTTAGCGGAGGGGACTAATGAGCGTAGCCATTCCAATCCAGTCTATTTCCCTGTGTGAAGGAAGCCAAGTGGTCATCCATTCGCTGACTTGGCAAGACTTTGAGAGCATCTTGGAAGAGTTAGGGGAAGACCGCCACACTCGCATTGCCTATTACAACGGCACGTTAGAGATCATGTCTCCCTTATCCAAACATGAGCGCCCTCACCGCATTGCCGGAGATATTGTGAAAGCTCTCCTTGATTCTCAAGGGAGAGACTGGGAAGACTTTGGCTCAACAACCCTTAAAAAGTCTGGCAGTGCTGGGGTGGAGCCTGACACCTGCTTTTATGTCCATCACCTAGAGCAGGTGCGAGGGTGTGAGGGAAGGATCGATGTCGATCTGTTGCCTCCGCCTGATCTGGCCATTGAGTCCGACGTTACTTCCCGAACCTTTATCGATGCTTATAAAGCTACTGGTGTGCCCGAAGTTTGGATCTTGGGTGAGCGAAGTTTGCGGATATTTATTCTGCAGGGAGAAGACTACGTAGAATCGAGCTGCAGCCGGCTTTTTCCAGACTTCGACATCTCCAGTCTTGTACCTCAACTTATTCGACGCGCCTTAGAAATTGGCACCAGCGCTATGTTGCGCGAATTTCGGGAAACGCTTCGCAATTCCTAATACTGCTTTCCAGCTTTAGGAGAAGATCAAATGCTCAGCAATCGTCCTGCCAACGCCCCGCAACCCCTTCCCCGTCCCGGAGGCTCGCCCCAGCAGCGGGATCCCAGCCGTCCGCCAAGTTCAGGAAGTCGAGGAGGAGGCCATCCCCCCAATCAGAGAGGGGGGAGTGGTGGTGGAGGGGGCAGCAACCATTCCCAACCTTCTCTCTGGCTAGGGCATCCCTTGGATCCCAGTCCCAACCCAGATCCGACGGCGAGCTTTATTGAATATCTGCGGTGGATGAGAGCTCCAGCAACTCCTTTCAAAGACGGAGCCAAAGTCGATCTGGTGCACCAAGTAGAAGCAAAGGCAAACTACGGAGCGCGCCTGCAAGTTCTAAATGCTCGCATCAAACGCATTGCCGGAGAAGAAAACACTTTTCAGGTCACCTGTCCCTGGCGAATTCGAGTCGGTGGGGCCAAGGGTCCAGAGAGCATGTTGCTCCCCGCTTTCGATCCCTTAGGGATCCCTTACATTCCCAGCTCCACCCTGTGCGGCGTGGCCCGCTCCCAGGCCATTCGAGAGCTGATGCAGGAGCGCAATTTATCTTGGGAGCAAGCAGACAAAGCCGTAGCTCCTTGGTTTGGGCACCTACAAGCTGACGAAAAAGACAGGGCCGGCAAGGTTATCTTTTTGGATGCCTACCCGGTACCCACTCGGCCCCAACGGCGAGAGGATCCCGATAATTCTAAAACGGGGGGTCTAGCTGTAGATATTGCCAATAGTATCTGGAAATGGAATGGAAAAAATCTTGACTACTCGCCTAACCCTAACTTGTTCTTTTCTCTCAAGCAAGCCACTTTTTTAATTGGCCTGCGCAAAGGCCCCGGCTGCACCGATGAGATGCTGGATCAAGTCAAAGAGTGGCTGATCCAAGGGCTGGAGCAAGGGGTGGGATCCCAGGTGAATACCGGCTACGGTCGGCTGATCCCCTTAGGGAAATCACTGGACAAGAGCCAAGGAGAATTCTTGCGCCTGCCCTTTGAGCTAAAAGGCCAACTCATTCACGGGCGGCAGGTAGTCAACTGGAGGCCCGATAAGAATCGCTACGACAACCGATCCATCGCCGAAGTGCGGCCCGTAGCCTTTAAGAATATGCTGCGCTATTGGTTCCGCACCTTTGCCCTGGGAGTTTTGCCGGTCGATCAGGTGCAGGAGTGGGAAGGGCAACTTTTTGGCGCCATTACCCCTAAGCAAAAACACGGCTGGATCCATGTAGATCTCCTAAATGGCAAAGTCTCTCAGCCGGAGCCAGAGCCCAATCGGGAAGGAAGAAATAGACCCGCAGGCCGACAAGAAGGGATCCTCATCTTAAGTCTTTCTGGCGAGTGTCAAAACTATGCTTCCCAGGAAGATCAAGAGGCGGTGGAAAAGCTCTTTACTAACCTCACCTGGATGATGTTCCATCTGGGAGGTGTGGGTCAAGGAGCTAGAAGACCCTGCTACTCCCGCCAGAACCGGGAGCGGGCTCCCTGGTGGCGCGGCTCTACCCTAATTCCCAGGTCGGAGGATGCCTTTTGGAAGCTGGCGGAGTCGGTGGCCGGGTTTCAGAAGCTTTTCCAAAAGCGCCTGGGCAACTTCTTTGACGCTCTCAAGACTCTAACCAAGCAGGCCATTAACCCCGATAGCCCAAGAAGTGCTGGCCAGGTTCAGAGGGATAAATGGCCGCAAGCGGTGGATGCCAACTGCAGGATCGTAGTCTGCAGCGGCGAGGAAGATTTCAACAAACCCTATGCCCTGGCAACTTTGCATCGCTTAGGCCGACAAGATGAAGGCCGGTACGACAAATTCTTGTGCGGGGGTGTACAGGGAGGTGCTCTGCCCTCTCCGGTTTGGATTGCCGATTTGGGTGATTACCAAGTGGTTACCGTTTTTGGGGCAACGGTGAATCCTAGGAAAAGTTATCTTGAACAGCTCAGGAAAAATGCTGATGATTTTGGAATAATCTGGCCCTTGAGGTAGAGATCTTGGAGAATCTCTGGAGGAATAAAATGTCCAAAAAGAGGATCAATGCCAAAGTTCTTAGAAACCTTGTTACAGCTGTGGTCAACGGCTCGATCACGCTGGCCATCCTGCTAATTGCTCCTTTGGGATTGGCAGCCGTGATTACCAATACCGTTCTTGTCATGATTGCCAGCTTCTTTTCGGGCAGTCTGGCAGAGATCGTGATGGATTTCTTGTCAAGTCCTGAAATTGATGTGGAGATTTTACCGGAGCGTGGCCGCTCTAAACCCGGCAATGCCATAGATCAGAGGCGAGGCGCTGAAGATCTGCGTCGTCATGACGAATAATGCGAACTTTATATGTCTCTCAGCAGGGGTGTAGGCTAAGCCTTAAGCAAGAGTTCGTAATGGTCTATTTGGGCGAGTCGCTCTTGCAGGAGGTGCCTCTACCCTTGCTGGAGCAAATTTTAATCTTTGGCCGATCCCAGGTCACCACAGACGTAGTGAGAGCGTGCCTGAGGCGGAATATTCCTATTGCCTATCTCTCCCGGCTAGGCTATTGCTATGGTCGCCTTGTTCCTATAGAGAGGGGGTACCGCCGCTTAGCTCATTTGCAACAAGCGCTCCCTGAAGAATGGCGATTGCAAACGGCAGCCCAGATGGTGCGAGCCAAGCTGCTCAATAGCCGGGTGCTGCTGATGAGACAGCTCAGGCAACGCCCCACTGAAACAGGGGATCTGACCCTGCGCAGTCTGGAACATTTGGCTGCTCAAGCTCTGGAGGCCAAGTCTCTAGATCAATTGCGGGGCATTGAAGGAGCGGCTGCGGCTCTGTATTTCCCGGAATTGGGAAATTGCCTTCAGCAAAGGGGCTTTGTTTTGCTTAACCGCACTCGACAGCCGCCCACTAACCCGGTTAATGCCATGCTCAGCTTTGGCTACATGGTGCTCTGGAACCATCTATTAACCCTGATTGAGCTGCAAGATTTGGATCCCTATCAGGGTTGCTTGCACGCTAGCAGTGAACGCCATGCTGCTCTGGTTTCGGACTTACTGGAAGAATTTCGGGCGCCTATTGTAGATTCAATAGTCCTCTGGCTGATCAACAAGGGCATTATGAACATCGAAGAAGACTTTGAGCATCGCGATGGTGGCTGTTTTCTAAGTGATAGTGGCAGGAAAAAGTACCTTACAGCTTTCATCCAAAGAATGGAGGGATCCATCCAGACCCCTGACGGAGATCAACCCCGCTGGGATCTGCTAACGCAGCAAGTTAAAAAGTTTAAGCAATCCGTCTATAATCCTCAAGATTTGTACCAGCCCTACCGGATTCGCTGATGTTTCTTTATGTTGTTACCTACGATACTCCCTGCGACAAGCGACGCAAGAAAATTGCCGACCTGCTAGAAGGCTACGGCAAGCGCGTGCAATACAGCGTGTTTGAGTGCGTCCTCGACAAAGACAAGTTCGAGGAGCTCAAACTGCGGCTCCGCAAGAAGATCAAGCCCGAGGAAGACAGCGTCCGCTTCTATCCGCTCACTAGCTATGTCCTCGCCCAGGTGGAAATCTGGGGTGGGCCTGCCCTGACTGCACCCCCCAGCTCGGTCATTGTGTAGCTCAGGCAAGTCTCTTCCTACTTAAGCACTCGGTGTTTCCAAAAGCACACTCAAACGGTATCAACGCCTGCGCGAGCGATCCGCCAAAAGCCGCAAAGGCCGATTCTTTCGTTCGATCCCTCGACGCCTTGCGCCACAAGG
>NZ_JANSIK010000092.1:0-13722 GCF_047462035.1 Synechococcus sp. R5-15
AGATAGGCAGGATGCGATCGCTTCTTTCCTGAACCATGTTCAGGAGAGTTCAGCGTGAATGTATCAGTACAGAACCCATGCAGGGTAACAACTGGCCGCCTACGCTACGCGAGAATACTGCGCTCAGATCCCGTCTTTCTTGGTCACTTTGATTGAGGAATGTCATGCCCTTGTCCGAGAGCTCCAGCCCGAACTAGAAGCTCTGTTCATGCGCCAAACCCGCCGGCAGAATTTTATCCTTTTCAGCCTCTACACCACCGATTTGTCGTTGCTCAACTTTGGCCCACTGGGGATCTCCTTGCCCACCTACCACTTTGAAACCCTTGCCGTGGCTGGGCAATTTTATACTTATGAGACTCGAGAGGGGAAAGTTGACCCCTAGCCACCATGGCAACCTTAGGGATCAGACAGATCCAAAAGAATCTCAAACCCAAAAGGGAGGCTAGATCTGGGCCTGTTCCAACAGGGTTTGCAGCTCTTCCAGGGCCAACTGGGCCGACTGGGCCTGCTGGTAAAGGGATTGCACCACCTCAGCGCTGCTCTGGGCCGATTGCAGTGTGGATTGGCTCTGGCGCTGGATGCGATCTGCCAAGCTGCGAATGCGGTTGCTGGCTTCAGTGGTTCGCCCGGCCAATTTGCGGATCTCCTGGGCAATGGCTCCAAAGCCACCGGCACCACCGCTGCGGTTGGCCTCTACAGCCGCGTTAAAGGAGAGCAGGCGAATGTATCCTGCCACCTCCACGATCAAATCCACGATGGTGTTGATCTCCTTGAGTTCGCGGGATAGCTCCTGGTTGTTGTCGGCAATTTCCTGGAAGAGGGTGCGCACCGCTTCTACCCCAGCAAAGGTGGCGGCAAAGGTGGATTTGCCTCTCTCAGAGAGCACAGAACTGATTTCAATGATGCGGGCGTTGAGGCGAGCCAACTCCTCGGAGCGCTGTTGGGCCCGGCGACGTTCCATGTCTAAGGCCAGGTTTTGGTTGAGGATCTCGGCTTTTTGTCGCTCCAGATCCCGGGCATACTGGAGGCTGCGGTTTTTTTCCTGCTCCAGCTCTGCCAAGATCCTTTTCATCTCTTCCTGCTGCTCCTGTAGCTTGCGCTGGGTGGCCAGATGCACCTGGGCCTGGGCCACCAACAACACCGGCACATCGAGAAGGCGGTAGTCCTGGGATCCCAGTTGAACCACCACGGGGTCATAGATGGTCTCTTCGGGCCGTCGGAAGGCCCGGTCGGCTGCTTGGATGACATCGCAGTCGCCGGGGAGCAAGAGAAAATCCCGGCTATGGAACTCTACCATGGAGCTGATGGGCCGCTTCAAAAACACATCCAGGCCGTAGGGCTTGCTAAGCATCCACTCCAGAATGGCGCGGCGGGTCAACATTCCCCGCACCTGTGACCGCTCGTCCAGCACGATGACTCCTGAAAGGCTGCTGTCATCTTCTAGGCGGCGCACCACGTTCTCACAAGGGGTGGACTCGCTCACCTGAAACTCCACCAAGGCCAAATCGCGCAGCTTGGTGTTGATCGATAGGGTAGGAGTGGGTGGATTTGTCAGGGTAGCCATCACAGGGATCCTCGGCACACGTTGGGTACAGATGGGTTGGATGCCAATGTGTAGAGCAACACAAAAAGTCGGCCCTAAATCGGCCTTTGATGGGGTGATTCCTGCAGAAAATCGACCACCTTCAGTTTGCCCTGGGATCCCACCTTTTGCCCATAAGATTCTGCGGGATTGTACGGAAAGGATGGCCGGGGATCCCTTCTTTGCAGTTTGCGGGGATGGATCCCTTTGAAGCTGGATTTAGCGGGTTTCTTGATAGCGGTGGTAGATTTCCAGAATTTCGCTGCGTCCTCGGTTAAAGGCGGCCACCACTTGCGGGTCGAAATGGCTGCCGCTGTTGTCTTCTACAAACTGAAAGACCTCATTCAAAGCCCAGGCTTCTTTGTAGGGGCGACGGCTGGCCAAGGCATCGAATACATCGGCCAAGGCCACAATCCGCCCTTCTAGAGGGATCCCTTCTCCTTTGAGGCCGCGCGGATACCCACTGCCGTCGAACTTCTCGTGGTGGGTAAGGGCGATGATGGCGCTCTTTTGCATCAGCTCGGAGTCGGACTTGCTGAGGATCTCATAACCAATCTCAGGGTGACGGTTCATGATCTGCCGTTCTTCTGGGGTCAGACGCCCCGGCTTTTGCAAGATGGCATCCGGGATCCCGATTTTGCCCACATCGTGCATGGGACTGGCGTAGAAGATCAGCTCTTGCTCATGGCTGGATAGGCCCAAGTGCTTGGCGATGATGCGAGAGTAGTTGCTCATCCGCTTCAGGTGAAAGGAGGTATCTTGATCCCGGTATTCTGCGGCCAGAGACAGACAGAAGATGGTCTCGAAGTGGGCAGATTTGAGCTCTTCCCGCAATTGGACGTTTTGATAGGCAACCGCCGCCTGGGAGGCTAGGGCTTCTGCCACGCTGACTTCCAGCTCAGAAAAAGGTTGGCTCCACTCGGCCACTTGGTCAGGAGCTAGGGGGGTGGGGTGATCCGGCTTTAGGCGGTTCAACAGTTGTAGGGCGCCGAGGATCTTTCCTGAGGGATCCCGCATGGGCACAGTGAGCAAGGAGCGGGTGCGATAGCCGGTCTGCCGATCCACCTGTGGGTTAAAGGCATAGGGCCGGTCGGCGGGCAGGTGGTAGACATCTGGCAGATTCAGGCTCTCCCCGGTGAGCACCACATAGCCCACAATGCTGGAAGGGCTGAGGGGCAGGCGCAGATCCCGCAGCTCCTCATGGCGGTTGACCACGAAAAAGCGCAGTTCCTCCCCCTCTCGGACAAAAAGGCTGGCCCCATCACAGTGGGTCAGTTCTCGGGCTTGAGCAACAATCAACTCCAGCAGCCGCTGCAGATCCGTTTCTGAGGAGAGGGCGATCCCCACTTGAATCAGACGCTGGCTGAGGCGCAGGGCATCCGAGGCATCGAATTCGGTTGTGCTGGGGTGAAGACCGAAAGGGGTGGGCAGGCTCATAGCAGGGTTGGTCAGAAGCGTTCACAATGAGCGTTGACAATAAACAATGGCAGAGTCATGGGCGGCGAGCCATTTGCCCCCAGGGATCCTCACCGCTGTCCCGACTCAGTCCGGCTGGGTATCTGACACCTTCGGGGCGACCAGCAGCCCAAAAACACGCCAACACCACTCAAAGCAGCGATGCCTTACTTTAGCTCGAGGAGGCGAGAAACGTTGTGACCCAGGTCAAGCCCAAGGGAACCGATGAGATTTCCCTGCAGCTCGTTGTGGGCCTGGGCAATCCCGGCCCTCAATACGCCAATACCCGCCACAATTGCGGCTTTATGGTGGTGGATCGGCTGGCGCAGCGCTGGGGGATCCCGTTGGTTTTGGAGAAGCGATTCCAAGGTAGCTACGGAGAAGGGTTTGCCCTGGGAGGAAAGCGACGCTTGCTCAAGCCGGAAACCTACATGAACCGTTCCGGCCAATCGGTGCGGGCGGTGCTGGATTGGTACAAGTTAGATCTCGCCTCTGTGCTGGTGGTGTACGACGACATGGACTTGCCGCTGGGTCGTCTGCGCCTGCGGGGATCCGGTTCTGCCGGTGGGCACAACGGCATGAAGTCCATCATTCAGCACTTGGGGAGCGAGGCGTTTCCACGGCTGCGTTTGGGGGTGGGCAAACCCAAGGGCAGCCAAGATGTGGTCGGGCATGTGTTGGGTGGATTCGCCCCTGCAGAACAAGAGGTGCTGGAGCGGGTGTTGGATGTGGCGGTAGAGGCCGTGGAGTGCTGCTTGCAAGAGGGACTGAGGACAGCCATGAACCGCTTTAATCCTCTGGATCTGTCTGGGCCATCGTCCGATTTGGATGGATCCGACCCTGCACCGGGCCAAGGCGAGGCTTCCTCCTGAGGAGCAGCTTGTCCTGGATTGCCGGTTCTGAGGGGTTTTCCAGGAGAGGAAGTGGTAAGGGCTTCGTCCTGCTCATGGGAACGTCTGTGGAGACAATACTCCAGATAAGTATCAATTATCTGGAGTATAAGAGTGCCTACCTGGGCGTTGCCAACAGTTCCCAAGGGAGGTTAGCTTCTGTAACAGTCTTCCAGCAGAAGGGCGAAAGGAATGGGAACGGCAGCGTTCCCACCAGGGCCGGCCCGAGACAAAAAGCTGTTCATCATTTGAGGGTGAGATCTTGCTGTTGAACAACCTAGATTCAGTGTTGCTTGCTGTTGAAGCCGCTGCCCCCCTTGAACCGGAAGGGGCTGCCAATCTTTTACCCCTGATCTTGGCGGCGGTGCTGATGGCTCTGGTGGTCATCTATCTGGCCAGCCGTATTGCCGGAGAAATCGCCGTTCGCCTCGGCTTTCCGCCGGTGCTGGGAGAATTGCTGGGGGGCGTTACGGTGGGAACCTCCGCTCTGGGGTTGCTTGTCTTCCCAGAAGGACAAGTTTCCGGCCAAGAGCTGCACACCTTGGCTCAATCCTCAGCACTGATGCAATTTCTGCAAGCCACTGCCGGACTCGACGAGGGATCCCTGGTACAGGTGTTCTCCTCCCAAAGCCAGATCATCGACATCCTCTCCGAGATCGGGGTGATCGTCCTTTTGTTTGAAATCGGCCTCGAGTCGGATCTGGCCGAGCTGTTGCGGGTCGGCCCTCAAGCCGCAGCCGTAGCCGTCATCGGGGTCGCTGTGCCTTTCCTGGCCGGAACCCTGGGCTTGCTCTACCTGTTTCATGTGCCCGTTATCCCCGCCATATTTGCCGGCGCTGCCCTCACAGCAACCAGCATCGGCATCACCGCCCGCGTCTTGGCCGAGCTGCAAAAACTCACCTCCCCAGAAGGACAGGTGATCATCGGCGCCGCCGTCTTGGATGACGTGTTGGGCATCATCATCTTGGCCGTGGTGGCGGGCTTGGCCAAAAACGGAGAAGTCAACCTTTCCGATATCGGCATCATCATCCTCAGTGCCATCGTCTTCTTGGTCGGCTCCATTGTTTTGGGGCGCCTTCTCAGCCCCTACTTTGTGGCCCTTCTCAACAGCCTGAAGACCCGAGGTAACCCCCTTCTGCCCGCCCTCGTGCTGGCCTTTCTGCTGGCTTATGTGGGGCAAATCATTCATCTAGAAGCGATTTTGGGCGCCTTTGCCGCTGGCCTGATCTTGGCCGAAACCGAGAAACGGCAAGAGCTGGAAGAACAGATCAAGCCCATTTCCGACCTACTGGTGCCCATCTTCTTCGTCTGCGTTGGGGCCAAAACCAACCTTGCCGTACTCAACCCCACCCTCCCCGTCAACCGAGAGGGGCTGATCATTGCCGTCTTCTTGATCGGAGTTGCCATTGTGGGCAAGCTAGCAGCGGGCTTGGGGGCCTTTGGCAAGCCGGGCATCAACCGCTACGCCATCGGAGTGGGCATGATTCCCCGGGGTGAGGTGGGCCTGGTGTTTGCCGGTGTGGGGGCCGCCAGTGGGGTTCTCTCCGATGCCCTCGATGTCAGCATCATCGTCATGGTGATTGCCACCACCTTTGTCGCTCCCCTCTGGCTGCGGGGAGTGTTGATTGGGGAAGCCAACTCCCCCTCCCTCCTGGACTTGCAGGCAGAAGCGTCAGAGCAAGAGCGCAAAGGCGGCGCCGACGAGACCGCGTCATCGCTCCCAGACTCAGAACGGGTGGGCATCCCCGAGGGTTAAGTTATCTCAGCTTCCCCCTCAAACGCCCCCAGAGCGTCTGCAACAGCAGCCGCAGCGGATTGCGGCGTTGAGGCTTCACGTCAATTCTCTCCGTCGTCTCCTCTTGGGGCAAAATTGCCTGCATCGAGGGCGGATCAAACCGCTGCATGGTTGTGGAGCGCCGATCCACCACCTCCGCCTTCACGCTGCGAAAGCTTACAGACTGGAGATACCGCTGAAAATCTTCGTCTGACAACTGGCGAATGCAGTACTGCATCCGCACCTGATTCCCCAACAGGATCTGATCCCCATCCTTGAGATCCCAGCTCAAACATCTCTGCCCATTCACCGAGACGCCGTTGGTGCTGCGCTTGCCCTCGATATTGCCGTCCAGCAGCCGGTAGGTATACTGGCCATCTTTTTGGGGTAGCCGCAGCAGCAGCGCGTGTTGCCGGGAAACCGCCGCCGAATCGATGACAATCGCATTGCTGGGATCCCTGCCGATGGAATAGGTGGCAGCACTGAGGGCCACAGCCCGCCGTCCTTGTTCATCATCGATCACCAACACATGCCAGATTTGGGAGGGGGAAGACTGTGCGCCGGTAGCCATGGTCTGGGGCCTTGAGGGGGAGCTGGGTTGACCGTCGAAGTTGCAGTGCAGGCCCCTTTCGTGTTAGCGGGCTGGCAGCCACACCTCAGCCATTGCCCAACCCTCGGCGAACCGCTGTGGGAAGAAGCTCAACGAGGGGGAGACTCGGCAAGAGAGGGGCTTTCCCCCATAATAGTAAGGCAGAGCTTCTGCAAAAAAAGAGGATAGCTGAAACGTGAACACGACTCCAACCCCAACCCTCCTCGAAGCCCTTCCCCCGATCTACCCCGGCGTTGCCGTGCGGGTCATCAACCCCAACGACACCTACTACTGCTTTGAGGGCCAGGTACAGCGGGTTACCGACAACCATGCCGCTGTCCTCTTTGAAGGCGGCAACTGGGACAAATTAGTCACCTTCCGCCTCACAGAATTGGAAGTGGTGGACAAATCCCGCCCCTAGCCCTGCTCTCCCCTGTCCCTTTTGGCATCTCCCCATGCGCAGCCATTGGCAGGAACCTTTCCTCTGGATCCATGCCGCCGGCATCCTCCTCTTCCCCTTGTGGGTGGGGCTGACCCTGATCGGGCTGGCCACAGGGGATCCCCTCCTGCCGGTGGGGGTAGAGCAGGCCTGGGTGGCCGTGGTGGGCATTGGGCCGGTCTTTGCCATGCAGTGGCGCAAACCGTTTGACATCTTTAGCGTGTGGGTGGCTTCTGTCCCCCCAGAAGAACTCACCCTCGAGCAGCGCCGCATCTTGGCCGCCTTCCTCAGCCCCGAACATAAGATTTTGACGCTGTTGGCGGCAATCCTGATGCTGGAAGTCGGTGAGCGCCTCTACGACTTTGCCCCTCTCTTTGCCCCGCTCACCCCTGGCAACGGCACCCGCCTGGCCGGCCTGGCCATAGCCGCCTTCGGGTTTTGGGGATCCAACCTGTTCTTGCAGATCCCCATTGCAACGATACGGGTACTCCTCCTCAGCGAGCCGGAGCTGGCTCAAATGGATCCCGTCCCCGTCGAAGAGATCGAAAGCCGCTTCTCCGTCATCGGCGATCGCCGCAGCCCACTCCTGCAACGGCTGTTGCGCCGCATCTCCGGCCAAGATTCAGAAGGCACCTCGAAAGACCAAAAAGACAAGGATAAAAACAGAGCGACAGAAAACCCCCAGCCGGAATCCGAGAAACGGGATCCCTCTGGGGAAGTTGCCATGCCGGCCCCTGAAACTCCCCCCGATCCCACCTAAGGCAAGCTTCCGCAAAAGCTGTAGCTCGATGTTAGATTGGAAGCAATCCAGACATCGTGAAATCGAACCATCGGCATTCCCCTGATCTTCGAGGCTACCGCACCGGCAATGGCGAGCAACTTTTCTTTCCGCTTCAAGCAATTTACCCAACGCCTCAGAGAAACCACCCAACTTCCCCAGTTTTTCACCGATCAAGCCACCAGTGAAACCCAAAACCTCGCTCGGGAGTTGGCTTTGGTTGGGGAATACGCCACTCAGCTTAGCCAGGTGGTGATGGAGGTGGACTTTCTCAACCAGCTCTACACCCGTCTTTTGAACGAGCGGGAAGTGTTGCAGCAGGAAAAAGATCACTTGGAAGCGCGGGTCTTTGAGTTGCAACAGGAACGCAACGAGACGGAGCCCCAGGTGATGTATTTGCGAGAGCAGCTCAGCCAGGCCAGCTTTCAACTGGAACAAACTCAAAACCGGGAACGCAGCCTTAGCGAGCGAGAACGACAGTTGTCGGAAATTGTAGCCCAACTGGAGCGACGGCGGGCTGTACTCAACCAAGCCATCGAAAACCTCACCAATCAAGAGGCCGATTACACCGTTCGCACCAAAGAACTGGAGGCGGTCGTCCGGGAAAACGAAAAGAAAGCCAAGCAGTACCTGGAAGCTGCCAACCACTACCGCGCCTACCTGGAAGAGCTCAATGCTCAAGTGCAAGAAACGCAAGCCAAGCTGAGAAGCCTTGGTGTCGAGCCCAAGCCCGCCGACCTGCCTCGACTTGAGGATCTGGAAAAACCCACCCCCATCCCAACGCCACCCCCTGCCTACACGCCTCCTCTCCCCCAACAGCCCCCCCCATCCCAGCAGAGTGGCTATTGGTCAGATAGTCCCTTCGACGACGACCCCTGGGGATAGACCGTCCTGCCAGGATCTATAAGCCAGCTTTGCGACAAAGCTCAGTGCTCTCTGCCCGAACTGGCCTTGGGGATGCCTGGGCGCTCACGTACCCTGGAAGAAACCTGTTGCAAGGGATCCGCAAGAAGATCCCCAGAATCAGTACGAGGATCCCGATCCTCGACATTCAATCCTTTCCTGCCCAGCCAAACCTATGGAACCGACCCTGCCGGATTTACAGGCCCTCAGCCAATGGGATCGACAGTTCTGCCAGTTTGCTGCCCAGCAGCAGCTCCTCAAGCCCAAACAACTGGCTCTGGCCCTGAAGATCCAACGGCAGCAGCACGGCCCTCTAGCCTTGATCCTCTGGCAGTTGGGCTTTGTGGGCCTGCAACACCTGGCTCAGTTCTGGGAAAAAATGCCCAGCGAAGCCGAGCTCGAACTGCTCGAAGACAGGGCCCTCGGTGGATGAAAGGTGCCCCCTTCCCCCACTCGCTTTTCCGCCAGAAGAGAAGAAGCAAGCAGATCCCTCTTGCTACCCAACGCTGTCGCCACCAGGCAGCAGATCCTTGGGATCCTCCGGCGGCGGCAAATGCGCCAGATCCACAGGTGAAGGGGATCCCCCCAAAATTCGCACCTGGATCCCCTTGATCACGACATAGAGCACCGGCACCACCAGCAAACTGAGCATTGTCGAGACGAACATGCCGCCGATCACCGCCGTGCCCAGAGACTGACGGCTGGCGGCCCCGGCCCCGCTGGCCACTGCCAGCGGGAAAATGCCCAGGATAGTGCTCAGGGCGGTCATCAGAATGGCGCGGAAGCGCGTCTCGGCTGCTTGGGTGGCAGCTTTGAGCAGTGGGATCCCTTGGGCAACCAACTGGTTGGCAAACTCCACAATCAAGATGGAGTTTTTGCTGGCCAGCCCGATCAACATCACCAACCCGACTTGGCAGAAGACGTCGTTGGTCAAGCCCCGCAGCAGTTGCGCCAAAAGAGCCCCAAGAACCGCCAGCGGCACCGCCAACAAAATGATCAAGGGATCCACATAGCTCTCAAATTGCGCCGCCAGCACCAGGAAGACGAACACCGAGCCCAAAGCAAAGATCAGCGGCGCCTGTCCTCCCGACTCGATTTCTTCCAGCGACAGGCCCGACCACTCGAAGCCAAACCCCTGCGGCAACAACTGGGCGGCTAGAGTTTCCATAGCCCGAATCGCTTGCCCTGAGCTAAAGCCCGGCAGGGCGCTGCCCTGAATTTCCACCGAGCGGAAGAGGTTGAAGTGGTTGATGATGGCCGGGCTGGTGGTCTCCTCCACCTGAACCAGGGTGCTCAACGGCAAGAGCTGCCCCTGCCCACCCCGCACGTAGAACTGGCCGATGCTTTCCGGGTTACCTCGGAATGCTTGATCCGCCTGCACATAGACCCGGTAGTTGCGGTTGAACAGGTCGAAATCATTGACGTAGGTGCCCCCCAGCAGCGTCTGCAGCGTGCCGAAGACATCCAACAGAGGGATCCCCAACAACTGGGCCATCTCCCGATCCACCTGTACTTCTAGCTGCGGCGAATTGGCGTTGAAGGTGGGCGGGTTAATCCGCAAGCCCAAGGGGGGTTGGCCCGGCGGGGGCGGCGAGTTGCCCACAAAAAACAGGGTGTTGGCCGTCTGCTCCAAGAGGTTGAAATCGTTCACCCCCCGATCCTGAAGCTGGAAAGTAAACCCGCCCGCAACCCCCAAATTGGGAATGGCCGGCGGCAGGATCGGGATCACCAATGCGCGGCTGATCCCGCCCAAAAAAGGCCCAAATAGCCGGTTGACAATCGCTTGCGCCGATTGCTCCGGTTGCCGCCGCTCTTCCCAGGGCTTGAGGGTGGCAAAGATCAGCCCATTCCCCGGCGAGGGCCCGGTAAAGCTGAACCCCCCCACGATCACCCGATTTTCGATCTCAGGGATCCCCTCCAAAATAGCGGCGGCCTGCCGGATCACCCTGTCGGTATAGTTGAGGGAAACCCCCGGCGGCCCCTGGACAATGGTGATGAAAAAGCCCTGATCCTCATCCGGCACAAACCCCGTCGGCACAATTTGGAACAGCCAGTAGGTGAGGCCCAAACAGGCAATAAACCCCGTCACCACCAACAGCCGCAGCTTCACCACCAGCTCCAGCAGGCGGCAGTAGGCCGCTCGGATCCCTTCCACGGCGCGGTCAAACCAGCGCAGCAGCCAAAACATCTGCTCTGAGCGGGGGCGAATTAGCAGCGCCGACAAAGCCGGAGCCAAGGTAATGGCATTAAACGTGGACAGCGAAACCGACACGGCAATGGTGACGGCAAACTGCTGGTAGATGCGACCGCTGGTGCCAGGAAAGAAAGCAACAGGCACAAATAGCCCCAGCAGCACCAGCGTCGTGGCGATCACCGCCCCCAACACCTCGTTCATCCCCGCCGAGGCCCCCTGCAGAGGCCGCATGCCGCGGTCGCGGATGTAGCGGGAGATATTCTCCACCACCACAATGGTGTCGTCCACCACCAAGCCAGTGGCCAGGGTGAGGCCGAACAGAGTCAAAGTGTTGATGGAAAAGCCAAACAGGCGCACAAAGGCGAAGGTCCCCAGCAGCGCCACCGGAATTGTAACGGTGGGAATGAGGGTGACGCGCCAATCTTGCAAAAAGATGAACAGTACCAGCACCACCAGGGCAATAGCCTGCAGCAGGGTAAAAATCACCTCCTGCACCGACTCGGTAATGAACAGGGTGGCGTCGAAAGGGATCTCGTAGATCAAGCCGGGCGGAAAACTCTCCGCCAGCTGCGCCAACGTCTGCCGCACCTGCCGCGACACCTCTAGGGCGTTGGCATCCGGTTGTTGGGTGATGGCGATCCCCACCGCCTCCTGCCCCCCGATGCGGAAGAACGTATCGTAGCTTTGGGCCCCCAGCTCTACCCGGCCCACATCGGCAATGCGCACCAAGCTGCCATCGGCGTTGGCCTTGAGAACGATCTGGGCGAACTCCTCCGGCTGCGACAGCCGCCCCGTGGCCTGGACGCTGATCTGAAACTCCTGATCCGGGGGGCTGGGCTGGCCGCCAATTTGGCCGGCGGGCACCTGGATATTCTGCTGGCGCACTGCGTTTACCACATCCAGAGCTGTCAGACCATAGCTGGCCAGCCGCGTCGGATCCAGCCAGATGCGCATGGCATAGGTGCGCTCCCCGAAAATGATGACATCGCTGACGCCGCGGATGCGCCGCAAAGCATCCCGCACAAACAGCTCCGCGTAGTTGCTCAAAAACAGCTCGTCGTATTCCCCCGCCTCTGAGCGCAGCGCCAACACCAGCACAAAGGCGCTGTCGCCGGCCTTTTCCACGCTGATGCCGTTTTGGATCACCTCCGCCGGCAGCCGGCCCTGGGCCCGCGCCACCCGGTTCTGCACATCCACAGCCGCCGTGTCCAGATCCCGATCCGGGCTGAAGGTAACGGTGATCTGGCTGGTGCCGTTGCTGCTGCTCACCGAAGAGAGGTAGCGTATGCCCTCGACGCCGTTGATCTCCTGCTCCAGCACGTTGGTCACCGTCGTCTCCACCGTCTCGGCATTGGCCCCAGGGTAAACGGCTGTCACAGTTACGGCTGGCGGCGCCACCTGAGGGTAGTAGTCCACCGGCAGTAGGGGAATGCTCACCGCCCCCACCAGCACGATCAGGATGGAGCAGACGCTGGCAAAAACAGGGCGGCGAATGAAAAAGTCAACAAACATAGTCCAGCGCAGTGAGGAGTGAAAGGGGATAGCTGAGTTGGGAAACCGCCGGAGAGAGGACCTAGGGCGGGGATCCAGGAGGTCTCCCTCCCCCTTGTGGCTGCATCCTCTGCTGAAAAAGCACCTCATCGACAATCGGTGCGCCATCGCGGATTTTTTGCAGGCCAGTGAGCACAATTGGCTCATTGGCCTCTAGGCCCTCCAGCACCTCATAGCTGTTCCCGTGGATGGATCCCAGCCGTACCGGCCTTTGCACCGCCACCGCCCCCGGGGGCATGCCCTCTGCTGGCGGCTCCGTCGTTTGCACTGTGTAGACAAAGGTTTGCGCTCCCAAGCGGGCCACCGCTGTCACCGGAATCAGCAAGGCCGGTCGCTCCTCCCAGATGACACGAGCCCGCACAAACTGCGCCGAGCGCAACTGGCCGGCAGGGTTCTCCAGAAGAGCCTTGGCCAGCACCGATTGCGTGGCGGCGTTGGCTTCGGGAGCAATGAAAGAGATTTGGCTGCTGCCGATCACCTCGCCGCGGCTATCCAGGATCTGCACCGGCGTGCCAATGCGCAGCTGGGGGGCCCGCTGCAACGGGATGTTGAGGTTGAGCTCCAGCGCCTGGGTTTGGGTCAAGGTGGTCAAAACCGTCTGAGGCGTCACGTAGTCCCCTTGCCGCACCAAAACATCCCCCACAATGCCGGCAAAGGGAGCTGTAACCTGGAAAAACTGCAATTGCACCTGCTGCCGCTCCGCCTCTGCCTGGGCCCGCTGCACCTCTCGCTCTGCCCGCAAAATCGCTGCCTCCTGGGCGCGGATCTGCTCCTGTTGCGCTGCCAAAGCCGCCTCCGCCTGGCGCAGATCGCGGCTGGACTGATCCACCTGCAACTGGCTGATGGCCCCCTCCGCCAATAGGCGCAGGTTACGTTCGTGCAGATCCCGGGCAAACTCCGCCGCTGCCTCTAGGCGCATCCGATCCGCCCGCAACTGGCTGAGCAGAGCACGGCTGCTCTCCAGGTTGGCTTGGGCCGCGGCAATCCCCGCCGTTTGGCCGGCCACCGCCGCCTGTTGCTGCCGGCTGTCGATCTCAAAGAGAGGGGCTCCGGCAGCCACCTGGGATCCCAGCTGCACGAACACCTGGGTCACCTGTCCACTGACCTGAGGGCGGATACTGGCCACCTGCTGGGATCCGAGGCTGGCCATGAACTCTGAAGTCTCTTCGATTTGCTGTTCCTCTACCCTGCCGACGGCCACTGGTGTGGGTTGGCCTTCTCCGCCCCCTTCACCCCCCATGCTGCGAGGTGGCCCGCCGGGCCGGCAAGCAGCTACCAAGAGAGAAAGGCACAACAGCGGCAGAGCTGTTCGCAGTTGCATCGTGAACCTGCCTCCCTAACGGCTATCCCAACAGAGGGATCCCACCTCTGCATTGACTCAATCAACCAGGGTACTGAGACTGTGCCCTGCTGCGCCTGTGCAAAAGCGCTGGCCATCCTTCCCAATCCAGAGCTAGGGTGGATGCGTGACATCCTCCCGGCGCTCGTCCTGTGGATAGAGCGCGGGCCACCCTTCCCGTCAGCAGGACGGAGTCCTTACCTCGCGGTCGGGCATTCCTGCCCCACG
>NZ_JANSIK010000093.1:0-45656 GCF_047462035.1 Synechococcus sp. R5-15
TCCGTACTGAACATATTATACATTATTTTCAGTATAGTTGAGCTTATTATTGACTAGAGTCATGCTCTTCCGTGGATCCCGTCACGTCAGACTCCAACACCCCTTCCAAATCCACCAAGCTGCCGTTGAAGTGGTCGGCAAAACGGCGGGCAATCTCCGCCAGCTCCTGGGTTAGCTCGAAGGACTGCCCACCGTGCAGGGTGTCGCGGCGCTCTGCACGACTTGGAGAATCGGTCGCGACAGCGGTGCGGAGCACTTTGTTCGCACCGGCAGGAAAAAGTCCTTGGGTTGCCAAGCCGGCCACCTTGGGGCCACCCATAGGATTGTCCCGCTCAGGCTCTGGCGAAGGTGGGCTGGAGTCAGAAGGGGAATGTTGCTGTCGCTGGGCAAGGCCGTGGCTCTGCGGTTCTGCTCTGGGCTCCCTTGAGGAAGCACGACTGTTGGTGCTATCGCTCTGCAACCCCGGCGTGGTGACAGAATCTGGGGGGGCGGGGGGCAGGTCTGTTTCTCGGCTGAGCAGTGCCGAGGACTCCGCACCGCTGACGCGAATGGAAACATGCGGCCCGCTGGAGCGCTGCACAATCAAGTTGAGCTGCACAGGGCGCTGCAGCAGGTTGTGGAGCACCGACCGCAGTTCGGCTTCTTTGCTGCGCACTTTTTCCACCAGACCCTTGCTGGGAAAGGCGAGGGTAATTGCTTCAGGAGTCTCTTGGTGCAGGTGGCCGGATCCCATCAGAGCCTTGGTGAGGGGAGAGAGGCGCTTGAGGAACTCGTCCCAGTGGGGGCGCAGCAGCTTGACTTTGGCGGCCTCCCTTGCCGGTTCTCTGGGCTGCTCCGAGGACTCCGTCCGAGTAGCGCGATCTGCCTTCTGGCTCGACGCAACAGCAGGGGAGGCTAAAGGCCCAACAGTTAATTCATCTATCTCACCAACAGTTGATGGGCTTGATGGGCTGATGGTCGCAGCAGGGGCCGGAGGGGCTGTCCCGTCCGGGGGAGTTCTCTGGGGTGCAGGAGATAGGTCAAGGGCTGGGAAAGGACTCCGTTCCGCTGAATCCTCAGCCACCATGCTTAGGCGCAGCTGGCCCAGCAGATCCACTAGGGCAATTTCCAACCACAGTTGGGGCTGTCCGCTTTGACGAATTTGCGGCTCACACTGGCGCAGATGGCTCTGGGCTGCCAGCAGTATCTCCACCGAGTAGCGAGGGGCCCGTTGCTGCAGGGCTGCCCAGGTGGAGTCCGTTACAGCCACCAACTCCCGTTGCTGGGGGGCTGTCTTGACCAGCAGCAGATCCCGGTAAAGGGCCACCAAGTTCTGCAACAGGGCTAAGGGCTCTTTGCCCCGCTCCAACAATTGCCGAGTTTGGCTGAGCACCGCCTGCACATCCTGAGCCAGCAGCGCATCCATCAGAGCCAAAAGCTGCTGTTCCGGGATCCCGCCCACCAAGTCCCAAACCGCCTCCGGGGTGATGGATCCTTCCAAGAGGCTGAGCTGGTCCAGCAGGCGTTCGGCGTCCCTCAGGCCCCCTTGG
This sequence comes from Synechococcus sp. R5-15, assembly GCF_047462035.1. Lineage (NCBI taxonomy): Bacteria > Bacillati > Cyanobacteriota > Cyanophyceae > Synechococcales > Synechococcaceae > Synechococcus > Synechococcus sp. R5-15. The sequence goes on from NZ_JANSIK010000093.1 coordinate 1,530, forward strand.
GAAAGTTGGGCCACCAGTTGCAGCGCCTCCGGCGTGATAGGGATCCCTTCTTGGGCGGCGATCTTGCCCAGGTGGGCCACCATGTCGTCGAGGGGGATGCGGCGGAAGTCAAACCGCTGACAGCGGGAAACAATGGTGGGCAAAACCCGCTGCGGGTCAGTGGTGGCCAGGACAAATACCACGCGGGGGGGCGGCTCTTCAAGAGTTTTCAGCAAGGCGTTGAAGGCCGCATTGCTGAGCATGTGGCACTCGTCGATGACATAGACTTTGTAGCGGCTGTTCACCGGGGCAAACTGGGCCCGCTCGATCAGCTCGCGGATGTTGTCTACGCCAGTGTTGCTGGCCGCGTCAATCTCGAGAACATCCAGGGAGGCTCCCGCAGTGATGGCGCGGCATTGGCTGCACGCCTGGCAGGGATCCGGCGTCGGCCCCTGTTCACAATTCAAAGACTTGGCCAAGATGCGGGCGCTGGAGGTTTTTCCCGTGCCCCGCGGCCCGCAGAACAAATAGGCAGGCGCCACCCGCCCCAGCCGGATGGCATTGGCCAGCGTTTGCACCACCGCTCCTTGGCCGACCACATCGGCAAAGCGCTGCGGGCGGTATTTTAAATGCAGGGGTTCATAGTTGCCAGCGGTGGCCATTTCCGGGATCTCCAAGCAAGCAGCGCCCCAACCGGAACCGCGCAAGAGCTCTGCTCTGCTGACGCGATCCCACCGGGGCTCTCCTATTCTGGCTTCTCGATGGCGGGATCCCTCCCTGCCCATCAAGAGCAGGGCTGGACACTAGGGGGGGAGACCGGCAGAGCTTTTGTGCTCCGCTCCGCTGAGGACTTGGGATCCCGGCGACGCAGAGAGGGAAGCTGGATCCAGCCGGGCGAGTCGAGCTGATCTATGTGCTGCACGCGGTAGCTGAGCTGATACACCTCCTTCCTGAGCTGGCGATTCTCTGCCTGGATGGCGGCGATGCGCTGGCGGATGGGCTGCAGGCGGGCTTGCAGCTTGCGCCGGTAGAGCTCCGGCAACTCCTGGATCATCTGCTCCAGCAACTGCTTCTCTTGGTAAAGCTGCTCGATCTCCGCCTCATAGCTGCGAATTTGCCGGTGTTGCTTTTCTTGGCGCAGCTCCAGAAGGTCTATCTGGCCCTGCAAGATGCGATTGCGCTCTCGCAAAAGCTGGATTTCCCGCTCCCGCGCGGCCAGAGCTTGAGCAAACTCCGTCTCGCCAACGCAGCCTGCTTCCTGCATCGTTTCTCCCTCAACCCACCCGTACATGGCTACCCTCCGTCCCACCGGGGCGTAGGGGATCCCCTATCCGTCACTGTATCCGGCCCGCGGGGGTGAGGCAAATGGCCTCTGGCCCGCCGACGCCAAAGCTTGCTTCACCTGGGCTTCCAGCTCAGCCAGGGATCCGGAGTTGTCCAGCACCACGTCTGCACGGCGCACTTTTTCCGCCAAAGGCCACTGGCTGGCAATGCGAGCTTCGATTTCTTCCGGCGTCAGGGGATCCCGGCGGGCAAGGCGTTGCCGCTGCTGCTCTGGAGTGCAAGTCACCACCCAAATCTCGCTGGCCCAATTTTCCATGTGGGCTTCAAACAGCAACGGGATCATCAGACAAACGGTTTGAGATCCCTGGGCAGAGGAAAACCCTGGCCCGCTGTTCTTTTGGGAACCAGGCCCTTCCTCAAGCGGCACCCCATGGACTTTAGAGCTCTGCTCCGCCAACGCGGACAGAAAATCTTGCAGTTGAGCTCTAACGAAAGGGTGGATTTGGGCCTCTAGCCAAGCCCGCTCAGCGGCATCTGCAAACACGATCTGGCCCAACTGCCGGCGATCCAGATCTCCAGAGGGCGTTTGGATGGCCTTTCCATAGCGTTCCAGCACCCTGTCTCGAATAGGGGATCCCAATGCCAAAGCCTGGCGGGCCATTTGATCGGCATCGGCCACCGGGATCCCGTGCTGCTCCAGGATGCGGGCCACCGTGGATTTGCCCGTGCCCACTCCGCCCGTCAGGCCGATGATCCTCATCGAGCTGTAGGCCATAGTCAAGAAAAGGCCTCTGGTGCGGCCATTGCCGTTTGCGCTACTCGGACGGAGTCGTTAGAACGGTGCTCTGCAGAAGCGGGCAAGGGGGAGCTGGGCGGCAGCAGGCTGTACTCCAAGCCCTCCACCAAGGCCCGACAGGAGGCCTCGATGATGTTGGTGGAAACCCCCACCGTTGTCCAACGGCGGTGACCGTCGCTAAACTCCACCAGCACCCGCGTTTTGGCCGAGGTGCCGGCCCGCCCGTCCAAAATGCGCACCTTGTAGTCGGACAGGTGAATCGCTTCCAGTTGGGGATAAAACTCCAGCAGCGCTTTGCGTAGCGCCCCATCCAGAGCAGCCACCGGCCCATTGCCTTCCGCCGCCGTCACCCGAGTTTGCCCCTGCACCGCTATCTTCACCGCCGCCAAAGATTGCACATCCGTTGCTTCGCCACTGGGATCCCAGTCTTTGCTGTTCCAATCGGAGCGTGTGGTGGTCGTCACGTTGAAGCTGAGCACCTCAAAAGGATGGGAGCGTTGTCCCAGCAAGCCCCGCACCAACAGCTCAAAGCTGGCCTCAGCCGCCTCAAACTGATAGCCCTGCAGCTCCAAAGTTTTCAGCCGCTCCAAAATCAAGCGCACCTGCGGATCCGACTTCTCCAGCCGGATCCCGAATCCGGCCATTTTGTGGAGGATGTTGCTCAGCCCCGCCTGTTCCGAGACCACAATGCGGCGACAGTTGCCCACTTGCTCCGGGGCGATGTGCTCGTAGGTGAGAGGGTTTTTCTGAACGGCGCTGACGTGGATCCCGCCCTTGTGGGCAAAGGCCGATAGGCCCACAAACGGCGCATGGTCATCCGGGGCCAAATTGACCACCTCGCTGATGGAGCGGGAGATCTCCGTCAGGTGTTGCAGCTTCTCTTGCGGCAGACAGCGATAGCCCAGCTTCAGTTGCAAGTTGGGAATGACGCTGCACAGGTCGGCATTGCCGCAGCGTTCCCCATAGCCGTTGATGGTGCCCTGCACCATGCGCGCCCCTGCCTGCACCGCCGCCAGGGCATTGGCCACAGCAGTGCCGGAGTCGTTGTGGGTGTGGATCCCTAGGGGCAAGTGCTGCAGGTGATGGGATTCTGCCAAGACAGCTGCCGTGATCGCCGCAATCTCGTGGGGCAGGGATCCGCCGTTGGTATCGCAGAGAACCAGCCACTCTGCCCCTGCCTCGGCAGCCGCCACCAGGGTTTGCAGGGCATAGTCGGGGTTGTGGCGATAGGCGTCGAACCAGTGCTCGGCATCGTAGATGACCCGCCGCCCCTGGGATCGCAGATAGGCAATGGTGTCGCGGATCATGGCCAGGTTTTCCTGCAGCGTGGTGCCCAGGCCCTCGGTGACGTGGAGATCCCAAGACTTGCCGAAGACGGTTATATAGCGGGTGCCCGCCGCCAAAATGGCCTGCAGCATGGGATCGTCTGCCGCCCGCCGCCCCGGCTTGCGGGTAGAACAAAAAGCCACCAGCTCGGCTTGCTCTAGGGGCTCTTCCCGCATCTGCCAGAAAAACTGCACATCCTTGGGATTGGCTCCTGGCCAGCCCCCTTCAATAAACGGGATCCCCAGCCGATCCAGCAGCTTGGCAATCTGTAACTTGTCTTGCACCGACAGCGATAGCCCCTCTCGCTGGGCCCCATCCCGCAGTGTGGTGTCGTAGAGAGTGATGGTGGCTGAGCAACCCAGATCAATCTTCATATCGCATCAGTTTCTTGTAAAAGGCGGTGGAGAAATCCGGCTGTTGTCCGCGCTGCACCAAAGAGACGACATCAATCAGATAATCCACAAACTCGTAGTTGGCGATGGAGAGCTGATAGGTGAGATCTGCATCCTGAGCAAAGATCACCTGAACCACCGTCAGATCCGAGGGCAACGGGGACATGTGCCAACTGGCCAAGAAGCGGACAGGCTCTTCCCCCTCGATGGCCCTCTGCCCTTCTAAGCTGGCTTTTTTGTAGAGGCCCACCGCAAGGGCTAGGTACTGTCGGCGGGCAACAGCGTAATAGGGCTGATAGACGGCCACTTCTGGCGGGCTGGCGGGTTCAAGTTGCAAAGCCATGGTGCGCTAGGAGAGGGGTACCGCTTTTTCTAAGTTTCATGAAGTTCTGCAAGATAGGTGGGATCCCCATAGCCAAGAGAGATCTCTGCATTGGCTGTAGCAAGTGTCGCCGGAAAAAGCTGTGAGGTCAATTGCGGCAGAGAACCCAGAAAAAATTATAAGGGGCCACTGCAACCCATCTTATTCAGCGTATCGCGAAGCGGTGCGGTTCCCGGTAGGGTGCCGGAGGCATAGCACCATCGCGACAGCGGGTGAGCGGACTACGGATAGATTGCCCAATTGTCTACTTTTCCTTGAGGGATCCCGCATCCCAAGCTGGAGGGAAGCGTTGGAAAATCGGGGATCTCTGGGAAAGAATAGAAAGAGGGGGGATCCCTGCCCCTGATAGCAACCGGCTTTTCTCCTGCCGGCGGTGGCGAGACGGTGCCCTTGCTTGGTTCTCCAAACGTTTGGCATCTCCTGGCTTCATGAACACAACCCAAGACCCAACCGCTTCTCGTCTCGACCTTCTCCCCCCGGGAGAGGGAGGAATAGCGGCCAACCCCCTGCTGGAGTGGGATCCCGTCCTGCAGCACAAGTTCCAGCAGCTTGTCCAGATCTTCGCCGAGATGGAGCAGGTCTTGGTGGCCTACTCTGGGGGGGTTGATAGCAGCCTGGTGGCCAAGTTGGCCTGCGATCAGCTGGGGGAGCGGGCCCTGGCCGTCACCGCTGCTTCTCCTTCGCTGCTGCCCGAAGATTTGGAAGAAGCAATTCAGCAGGCTCGGCAAATCGGGATCCGCCATCAGATCGTCGAAACCCACGAGCTGGAAGATCCGGGCTACGCCGCCAACCCTGTTAACCGGTGTTACTTCTGCAAAAGTCACTTGCACGATACCTTGCGCCTGTTGGCCCAAGCCCAGGGATATAACCATGTGGTGGATGGTCTCAATGCCGACGATCTGGCCGATTACCGACCGGGGACACAGGCAGCTCGGGAGCGCGGCGTGCGTTCCCCTTTGGCGGAGGTGGGGATGAGCAAGCTGGAGGTGCGGCAATTGTCTCGCCACCTGGGGCTGTCTTGGTGGGATAAACCGGCCCAACCCTGCCTCAGCTCTCGCTTTCCCTACGGGGAGGCAATCACCCCTGAGAAGCTGCGTCGGGTGGGAGCGGCGGAGCGCTACTTGCGCAGCTTGGGTTGGCGGCAGGTCAGGGTGCGCTCGGAGAAGGACACCGCCCGCATCGAACTTCCTCCGGATCAGATCGTGGAGTTTGTGCAGAAAACCAATCTGGAAGCGCTGGTCAAGGCCCTGCAATCCTTCGGCTATCTCTATGTCAGTCTCGATTTGGAGGGCTACCGCAGCGGCAAGCTCAACCGAGTCCTCAACCTTTCCCAGTTGGCCACAAGCTAGCGGGCTGGGGAAGCCGTAGGGGATCTGTGTTGAAGTTTTGCGCCGGGTGATTATGAGAGGGTTGCGGTTGCTCTGGCTCTGCTTGGGGGTGCTGGGGTTAGCAGTTGCCGGCCCTACTGCGGCTCAGGTGGAGTCCCAGAAGAAGGGGGGCGCTCAGCCCATGGATACGACTGACCTCAGCGCCGTTGCCGACCGAACGTTACGGCTGCGTTCTGACCGGCAAACCTTCGATCAACGGGCGGAAGTCTTCCAAGCAGAAGGCAATGTGGAGATGCGGCTGGGCCGCTCTGTGTTGCGGGCGGATCGCCTGCGCATTGAACTGCGACAGCGGCGGGCTGTGGCCGAGGGCAATGTTTCTATTCAACTGGATCGGCAGCGCATCCAGGGATCCCGGCTGGAGTACGACTTTGAGCAAGAGCGGGGATTTTTGGAAGAGGCCTTCGGGCAGGTGGATATTGGCCAGTTGCAGGCCAGTGGATCCCCGGCAGCCGCCCTCTCTCCGCAGCGGCTGGTGCGCTTTCGTGCCGTTCGCATCCGCTTCGATGCCAACACCTGGGAAGGAGAACAGGTGCGGCTGACCAACGACCCGCTGGATCCGCCGGAGTTGGAGATTCGTAGCCCACGGGTGACCTCCACCCTGCAAGCCGATGGCTCCAGCCTTTTGATTGCCGAGGCCGGCCAACTGGCCTTCGACCAGGTCTTGTTTCTGCCTCTGCCCATTCGGTTGCGCTTCGACTCATTAAACCGTCAGCCTCCGGTCAGCATCTTCTACGATGATTTCGACAGGGAAGAATTGCGGCGCGGCTTGATCCTCCAGTCCAACATCGAGCTGCTGCGGGATCCCAACGTGAGCTTGGTGCTCTCCCCGCAACTGTATCCACAACGTCTTTGGGGCAGTGAGCAGGGCCTTTTGGATGGGATCGGGCTGCGGGCCGATTTGCGTTGGCGGCAACCGGAGGCGAATGCCCAAACCTCCCTGTTTGCCGAGCTGCGGGGGATCGTCTTCCAGGAGTTTGCTCAGCGCTTGCGAGCTCAGGTCGAACACCGCATCACCACCGGCGATGGCGGAGAAGTCGCCTACACCTACGCCTATCGGGAACGCTTCTTCAGCGGTCGCCTGGGGTTTCAAATTGTGGAAAACCGCCTCGGTGCCAGCTACCGCTCACCCACCCTCCGCCTGGGCAATACCGGCTTGGATCTCAGCTACCGCATAGCCGCCGACTACATTGATGCCTTGGGGCAGCCGGATGAAATCGACACGGATCCGGAGTTGGCCTTAGCCAACACCACCGACCGCATTCAGCTCTCCCGCCTGCAACTGGGGGCAACCTTGAATCGCTCCTTTCCCCTCTGGAGCCCTCCCAAGACGGCGGCGGATCCCCCACCCCGCTTTTCCGCTCTGCCCATCGAGCAAGGGATCTGGCTCAGCACCGGTGTGAGCAGCAGCCAGTCTTTTTACTCCAATGGCCGAGCCCAGAGCTATACTGCCGGCAGTATTGGCATTGATGCGGTGATTGGGGCTTTTGTGGCCGATACCTTCGACTACACCAACCTGAGGGTGACCTACTCCAACGGTTTTTTGGCCGGAGCCTCGCCATTTTTGTTTGACCGCATCACCACGCGGGAACAGCTCGTCCTGGGCTTTTTGCAACAACTGTACGGCCCGCTGCGGGTGGGGGCAGAGACGACGGTAGATTTGCAGTCAGGCCAGCAGGTGGATGTCGTCTATCGCCTGGGCTACGACCGCCGCACCTATGGCTTCAGCCTGCAATACAATCCGGTGCGCCAGTCGGGGGCTCTGGAGCTGCGGGTGGAGGGCCTGAACTGGGATCCCGGCCAATCCTCGCCGCAGCCGACGACGGGATCGAGGATCCAAGAGCCCTGATCCCCAAACTCCAAGGCAGCTTAAAAGTGTAGTCTTGACTACTACTCTGCGGAGATTTTCTATGAGAAATTGTCCCATATTGGGGAAAAATCCTAATTCAAATCTTCCTCGAATTGCAGAACCCTCTTGGAAATCGAAACAGTAAGGTAAAATACAGAAGTTATTTTTTCCAGGATTGATTTCTGCCAGTTGGGATCGCCGTATCGCAGACTACCGCAGTGATCCCCAGACGGTGTTAGGGTAGATGGTAGGCTGAGCAACGTGGGCTGGTAATCTGAATTATGCAAACACTCGATGCAATCCCCGATAAAAAACGAGCAGAGCGAATAACCTGTAGCTACATCAATGCGACCAGCTCCATTCAGGTGGTTCGCATCACGAATATCGAAAACTGGTACTTTGAGCGGGTGGTCTTTCCAGGCCAGCGGCTGCTCTTTGAAGCGGTGCCTGGAGCCAAGCTAGAGATTCACACGGGCATGATGGCCAGCTCCATTCTGGCAGACACCATCCCCTGTGAAAAGCTGCGCGTTCGAGAAACGGAGCCGGCGACCGTAGGCGCCTAAATCCCCAGAGGCCAGCGGTGCGGACTAAGTTTCCCGGCCTTGTTGCCTTCTCTCCTCACTCTCTGGGCTGGGGGAAGGCTGAGGTGAGGGGCTGGCGGAGCGGCGCGGCTTCGGGGGTAGTGGGATCTCCAGGAAACGGGCGCTCAATCTCACCAGGCTGGTCTCTTGGGGCGGCCAAGGGATCCCCAACCAACGGGCCGTGATCTCCAGCAAGCTGGGGGGTGGTGTCGGGGTAGGAGTTGGTGTTGGTGATGGGGTGGGATAGAGATCCAAGCGCGGTGGCCGTGGGGTGCTGACCCGAAAAGCATCGGGGGGCGGTTGGGTCAGAGGTACATTCGGATCCCCGCATCCCAGCAAGCCCAGCCCGCCGGCAAGCAACAGGCCGTACAATTTTCGAGTGCCTCTACTGCCCATGAGTACGCTGCTGGACACCTCCAACAGGGTATCATCGGGATCCCAAGGTTCTGAGCTGGGCTTGCAAATCTTCCTCCAGCACAGATAGCTGGCGAGCCAAGGTCACGTAGCGGTTGGCGGTCAGGTTTTTGGCGGTAAACTGCTCCAGCAGTTGCTGATCCCGGGCAACCATTTGGTTGAGATACTGAGCCACAGAGGCTTGTGGATCCTCGATCAAAGCTCGGCACACCTGTAGGGCCATCACCAGTTGGGCCCGCACCTGCAAAAACAGCGACTGGATGTACTTTTGCTCAGCCTCACTGAGTTGCCGAAAATCCCGCCAATGCTGCCCCCCCTGCAGGGATTGTTGGAGCTCGTTGACCCAGTGGTTGTAGTCTTTTACCTTGCGGGCCAGATCGGTGGCAAACTTCATCATCTCAGGGGTGCTGTTGAGCAGGTGGGCCTCCTGCCAACGCTGGCGGATGCGATGCAGGCTTTTTCCCAAGCGCAGGCTGACTCTCAGGATCCCCAACAGGAGCAGCAGTAGGATCCCGGCAGCTGCGGCATAGGGCACCCAAGAGCCGGGATCCCGCATCCCCAAGAAGATGACCAAGGCTATTGCCACCCAACCAAAGGCCAGCATGCCCCAGAAGCGTAGCCGCTGTTGCTGCAGACGCAGGTACTCCGCCCGCAAATCAAAGGCCTCGCAGCAAGCGTCCAGATCGGCGGCCATGAGCTGGCGAAACTCGTCCACAGAGATCGGTTCCACACTAATCATCGAGGGCACCCTTAACGCAAGTGGATCGAGGCCAAACGGCATCAAGACCTGCCCTGCCAATCACGGGCAGCTTCCGTGCTTTCTTGTAGGGGCTCCAGCGTTTCGCTGGCCGGAACCACCATCAACCCATACCCTCCGCTGCGGCAAAAATCGACGATCTCCTGCGTGTCAAAGCGTTCTGCCACGGGCTTGGGCAGCCCCTGTTGAGCCAGCCTCTGCGCATATTTTCTTGCCGCAAACGAGCTCTCAAAAGCAATGACAATATCTTGACCCCCAACCTGGCGCGTACAGATCCCCTCTTGTCCATTGGCTTGGTAAAGCAGCACAATCACCTGGGGGGGCAAGTCCTCTGGGCTGACCCAAGACAAACCCTTCTCAGCCTGGGATCCCCCGCTAAGCAATACATCCCGCGCCTCATTCAGCCGCGCCAGTTGCGCCTCTAGCAAGGGTCTTTGTCGCTCGTCCTCCAGTTCTGCGAGGGCAGTACTGAGGGTTTGGTATTCCTGAAACAGTCGCCCCCGGATCTGCCGCTCGGTTGCGTCCGGCGGAAGGTTGAGAATCTGAAGGGCTTCGGCGGTGTTCATCATGGGCTCTGATTTATTCAAACAAAATCATTGCCTAGACTAGCTGCTTTGAGAGTCTCTGGAGAGAAATTCTCCTATGATCGTGGCTGCCCGCTTTCTCGGCCAGAAGAGAGGGTGGACTCACCGAGTGCGGCGATGATTACTTCCATCTTGGGGCTGCTCAGCAGGGGAATTGACCTGGGGTTGGTCAGATAAAGAGGGAAGGGGGAAGCCCAACTCAAAAGCCTCTCGTGCCAGCAAAGCCAGCAGAGATGGATTCAACTGGGCGCGTTTCACCCGCTCCTTGAGGCGATTCCACAGGTGTGCTCGGTGGATGCGTTCCAACTCTTCTCGCTGTTCACGTATCATGTTGTTCCCACCTCTCTTGTATCAATCCTAACTAAGCAACAGGGGAGCTGGTGTCAGGGAACTTTGATGGATTTTAGGAGATGGGATCCTCATTTTCTCCGAGTTGACCCGCCGGGATCCCTGGGGTTGCCAGCAGGGAACACCATTCACATCTGTAATTTCTTGTGTTGCAGCAAGCCCGTCTTCGGAATGTACAAGGGCGGGATCCGACAGTTTTTCTAGGGACATTTTGGGATCCCTGCGCGCCTTAGAGGTCTTCCACACAGGGAACTGCGGCCTTGACAGGGCCAGCTTGCCCCAATCTATCCAAAAAATGCTGCAGGAGCTGAAAACCGGGTGGGTTGAGGCTGTAGTAAATCCAGCGCCCCTGCTGGCGAGCATTGACCAATTTCGCATCCCGCAGGGTTTTTAGGTGAAACGAGAGCTTGGATTGGCTCACCTTCAGCTCCTCGCAGAGATCACAAACACACAACTCACGCCCCTGCAGCAGTTGCAGCACGCGCAGGCGAATCGGGTCAGAGAGGGCGTGGAATCCCTCCCGCACCTGCTCATCTGTCAAATTCCCCTCTACCTCAACCAGGAACGAAACCATCATTCAACCAGGGTAGCAGGAGTTTTGCGCTCCAGTTGTCGATCAGTTGGACGGCAGGGAAAAGGCGCAACAGTCAACCGGCTCAGCGACGGTAGGTCAACCGCGCTTGAAGATAACACTGCCAACATTCCGTTGCCAACTTTGTGTTCTCTTTAACGTTTCTTGTTGCTGCCTTCACAAGCTCTCTACAGTTTCGCTGAAATCAATCACTGGGATCCGTTATGCGAGAGACACAGTTGCACCGGCTATGGCTGGTGTTGCTGGAAAAAGCTGCTTTGAATCATCTGTTGAAAAGCCTGGGCTGCTCGCGAAGTGTGCAGAACCCTCGCGAGAGCATCTACAAACGGCTCATCAATCTTTTGCCAAGACGGAGACGTTAATCCCGACACAGGGATCCAATACGAGCTTGGCAGGTGGCGATTTCTTGGGGGGTGAGGTTGTCCCAATTGACGTCGCGGCGCAGCACCAAGCCATTGTGCCCAGTGATGAAACGGGGCAGCTCTGCTTGGTCGATCACGCTCAGATCCCGCATGTGATAGGTAGTGTAATAGGTAACATCTGGGCTCTCGAAATCCACGTCGATAAGGGTGAGGGTCTTGCGGGGGGGCAGAGGGCTGCCCAAGAGGGGACGAGGGCCAGAGCCGAGAATGCCGCAGTGAAGCAGTTGCAGTTGCCCTTTGTGGCCAGGGTAGTAGCCGTGGTCGTGGCCGCTGATGTAGGTGTGGACGCGGTACTTCTCCAGCAGAGCCCGTTTGGCATCCGCCTCCAGCAGCACTTCTCCCGGATCGTCGCGCCCGACGGTGATGGCGTAGAGGGGCAGATGGCCGATGACAATGCGCAACTTGGCCTTCTGAGCCCGTTCGCTGGCCAGAGCCGCTTCCGCCCAGGCCATTTGTTCGGGCGGGATGTAATTGCAGGTGGCATCCCAGACTAGGTAAAACACATCGTCTTTTTCAAAGGTGTAGTAGAAGGGAAAGTCCCCCCGATCCACAAAGTTCAAACCTGGGTCGTGGGCCGGATCGTTCCAAAACTCGCGGGCCAGATCCCGTTCTTTTTGAAAGAGAAAGCCGCCCCGCGTGGTGCGGGCACAGGAAGCATCGTGATTGCCCAAGGTAAAGCCGTAGGGAAGTTTGGCCGCACGGATTGGGCCAGCCACATGCCGGTCGAAGGCTGCCCACATGGCGCGAATGCGCTCCTCCGACAGGCGGGGATCCTGACCGGCCACCATATCTCCTCCTCCCAAAACAATATCCGGCTGAAGATAGGGGATGAGGCCGATGCCCCGATCCACCTCTGGGTCGTATTCCACCGAGCCGTAGATGCCGTTCATGTCACTGATGACCAAGAGGCGCAGATCTCGGCGGGGGGGGATGTAGAGGCCATGGGGGGCATCTGGATGGGGGACGACGGTGGGGGTGGGCTGGGGGGTAGGAGAGGGGAGAGCGGCTCTAGGGGATCCCATCCCTGGGGCTAGATGAGAGGGCTGCTGCCGACTGGCCCAATAGGCTCCTGCCAATCCACTGCTGCTGGCCAACCCCAACAAACCCAGAATTACCTTGCGCCGCTGCATGATCTTTGCCCCCAACACTCCAGCGGTATTGTAGAAAATCAAAAGGCTGATGTTGGGCTCTTCCATCTGCGCACGGCCTGGACTCGGCTCGAAGATGGCTATGCGCGGCAGCTCTTGTAGAGTTCGGGGTGTTTTTTGAACAACTGTTGACGCACAAATGCTACCTTGGTAGAGATGAGCAACTACCTATCTCAGACTCGGTATGACTTGAGGTTTTCCATGCCTCGCCCCTTGGATTCTTTGGAAGCTGCTTTGGAACGGTGCCGGGAGTGCAATCTGCGTTTGAGCCGACAGCGCCGTTATATCCTGGAGCTGCTGTGGCAGTGTGGCGAGCACCTCTCCGCCCGCGAGATTTACGATCGCCTAAATCAGCAGGGCAAACCGATTGGCCACACGTCCGTTTATCAAAACCTGGAAGCTTTGGCCAGCCACAACATTGTCGAGTGCTTGGATCGTGCCGATGGGCGCCGCTACGGCAACCGCACCCATCCCCACAGCCACGTGAACTGTCTGGATAGCAACCGCATCTTGGATGTGGACGTGGAGCTGCCGCCTGAACTGCTGGCCCAAGTGGAGCAACAAACGGGCACCCGCATCCAAAGTTACCGCATTGAGTTTTTTGGGGTGGAAAAGCCTGCGCAGTCCCAGCCGTAACCTTGGCAAAGGGATCCCTGCTGTCCTGGGAAAAAATTGGGCAAAGGTCAGTAAGCCCGGTTTTGGCCTTTGGTGATTTGGGACTGGATTTGCTCGAGAGAACTGGCAGGGGCCAGGCATTTGTTGCCCCAGCACACCAGCCCTAAAGCTCCTTCCGGCAGAGGTTCGGCTTCGGTGGGGAGAGCAAAGACGGTGGTGGGCCAAGATCGTTGCTGAAAGGCGGGAATGGAATCGGCCTCCAGGGTGACTTTCACCCAATTGCTATACCAATCCAGTCCGGCAAAAAGGCTGGGGCAGGTGCGCGGCTGGGTGCTCATGATGTGGGCAAAGGTTTTCAAGGCCTGCTCTGCCCGCTCCAGGTAGTCCAGATCTCCAGTGAGGGCGGCAAGGCGCACCAGGTTGGCAATGGCCACCCCATTGGCTGCAGGGGTAGCGTTGTCCTGGAACTCCTTCTCTCGCACCAACAGCTCAGGGGCACTCTGGGCATCGCTGACAAAGTATCCCCCCCTGGCCGGATCCCACAGTTGCGCATCCATCTCCTGCTGGAGCTGGAGGGCAGCCTGCAACCAGTCTTGAGGGGTGGGATCCCCCACCAGAGGCAGGCAGGCTTGCTGCAAGTCCAACAGGGCCTTGATCAGCAGGGCGTAATCTTCCGATTTGGCGGGCACCTGAGCTGTGCCATCGTAGTTCAGGCGCAACAGGGATCCGGTCTCAGGGTGGCGCTGCTGGCTGAGGATGAATTGGGCAGCCCGCAGAGCGAATTGCAGATAGTCTGCGTTGCCGAACACTTGATAGGCCCGCGCCAGGCCGGAGATCATCAAGGCGTTCCAAGAGACGATCATCTTGGTGTCGGTGACAGGTGGGATTCGCCCTGGCCAGGATTGCAGACGGGCCGATTGGGCATCCACTGCCGGAGGGAAGGGAACTCGTCGATCCGCAGAGCCATAGCGTGCCTGAAACAGATGGGTGGTCAAGGCGGCTTCAACTTCTGGCGGCAACGTCCCCCCCTGTTTGCGCTGCAAGACGATGCAGCCGGGCCGATCAGGGAAATTGCCCCCCGGAGACAGGTCAAACGCCTGCTGCAAGGCGCGGAAGGTTTCTTCCCCCAAGAGCTCCTGCAGCTCTTGCCAGCGCCAGACGTAGAACTCTCCCTCCTCTGGCTCTCGATCTTCTGCCCGGGCAAAGCTGTCGGCATCTTGAGCGGCGTAGAAATACCCGGCAGGGGCGGTCATCTCTCGCGCCACCCACTCCACCGTCAGCCGCACCGCCCGCTCGATGGCCGGATCTTGGATACCGTGCGCCCACAGATCGGAGAGAAACTCTAGGATCTGCCCGTTGTCGTAGAGCATCTTTTCAAAGTGGGGCACCGTCCAGGTGGGATCCACGGTGTAGCGGTGAAATCCGCCGGCCACATGGTCGAAGATCCCTCCCAGCACCAAGGCCATGCCTCGCTCTTTGGCCCGTTCCAGAGCGCTCTGCGAGCCGGGGATCCCTTCCGGTGGGTCGAAGCGGGCTGAGCGCAACACCAACTGGGCGTAGGGCATCATGGGAAATTGCTGCACCGCCCCGGCATTGGAGAGCAAAGGCTGGATCTTGGGGATCCCAGAGCGCAGCAGGTCGGCGGGAATGTGGTCTTCCGGCACTAAGTCGCTGAGGGTGGTCAGAGCCGTCAAAATCTGGCCTTTCATCTCCTCTATTTTTTCCTTTTCCTGCCGGTAAAACTGCAGGATGCGCTGCAGCAAGGCCAGAAACCCCGGGCGGCCAAAGCGGGGCTCTACGGGAAAATAGGTGCCAGCATAAAAGGGCACCAGGTCATCGGGCGTGAGGAAAACATTGAGGGGCCACCCCCCCTGCCCGCTCATGAGCTGCAACGCCTGCATGTAGATGCTGTCGAGATCCGGCCGCTCCTCGCGATCCACCTTGATGGGCAAAAAATGGGCATTCAAAAAGGCGGCAATTTCAGGGTTGGAGAAGGCCTCGCCCTCCATGACCGTACACCAGTGGCAACTGGAATAGCCGATGGATAGGAAAATCGGCCTATCCTCGGCCCGGGCTTTCTCCAGAGCTTCTGGGATCCAAGGCCACCAATCCACCGGGTTCTCGGCGTGCTTGCGCAAGTAAAGGCTGGAACTTGTGGCGAGGCGATTGGCCATAGGTACACCCTCTCACCTTTTTTTGCTTTTCAGGCTAGCGCGTTCTCCTGCCGAGGCCGAACCAACCCACTGTTGTTCAAGATACACTCACCCAGGATCCCTGTCGGTCAAGCCTGCTCCTGCTCGGCAGCCGGGACTAAAAACTCCAGAGGGCGCCCGTGTAAAACCAAGGTGGTGCTGGGATTTTCCACAAAGCCGATTCGCTCGTAAAAGCCACGCTGATGGGTTGTGAACAGGTAGATGCGCTCCACCGACTGCAGGTGGGGATGGCTGATCAGGGTTTCCACCAACTTGCGGCCAATGCCCTGACGTCGGTAATCGTGATCAACCACGATATCCCAGAGGACGGCTCGGTAAACCCCATCGGAAGTGGCGCGGCCAAAGCCAATCAGGCGCTCCCCATCCCAGGCGCTGACCACCGGATGGCTGTGGGCAACGGCCCGCTCCATCTCCTGCCGCTGGCGATTCTGCGCCCAAAAGGCATTGCGGTTCAACAGCAGGAGAAGTTGATCCAGATCCAGCTCGCCCCGCTCCAGAGAGAAGCGAATGTTGCGGTTGTCCACCGGCTGACGAGAGAGGGCGATGACAGGCTCAGGAGAGGGATCGGGCATGAAGAAAACCTTTGCAGCAGTGAGGGTTGGCAAGGGGAAGTTCAACAAAACGCTTGGGCCTGACAAACTGAGGCTAGCTGGCCGAGGCATTGTCGGCGGCTGGCCCCGCCTGCTCTAGGGCATAGGCCTTGAAGCGCTCCAGATCCGCCTGGATGGTGCTCTCCACCACTTTGCCCACAAACAGGCCATCCAAGATTTTGCCGAGGATCCCCGGGAGCTTGTAGGCCACCGACAGCTTCACAATGGTACTGCCTTTGCGGTCGTAAAAGCGCAGCGCGCCCCGATTGGGCAGCCCCTCCACCGAACTCCAGCCGATGTGTTGGTGTTTCACCACCGTGTGGGTGCGGGAGATCCAACTGAAGGTGAGGCCGCGGGTATCCAGTGTCCACCGGGACAGCTCCTGATCCAGCAATTCCACCGAGCGGATCCACTTCATCCAGCGGGGCATGAGGGTGAGGTTGGCCCACAAATCCCATACCTGCTCGATGGGAACAGGTACCTCCACCTGACAGGTATGCTCTAGCCAATCCGACTCTGACATAGGGCCTCCCACGCAACACCCAGCAGAAACACAAACCATCCAGGGGCTTGGCCACAACGCCTCGGGACGGGATCCCTGCCTTTACAAAATTTTATATCGACCTAAGATAGCATTATCGGCCTGATGAAAGTTTGGGGCTCTGCGCTTTTTGGCAGCCCGGTTTCTTTTGCCGGCAAGTTGCGGCTGCCCCCCATGAGGGCAATGCAGAAGGCAGGTATCATGATTGCCATCTGCAAGCTCCACTTGCAAGGGTTCGGTGCATCCACTCGGTTGACTTGACGGAACGACCTCACCATGGTTTCTCAATGGAAACAGCATCTGAAGAACTACTTCGTGGCGGGGTTGCTGGTGGTGATCCCTCTAGCAACCACCATTTGGCTGACGGTGGAGGTGGCCACCTGGAGCATTGGCTTTCTGACCAGCATTCCCAAGCAGTTTAATCCCATCCAGGGTTTGCACCCGATCTTGATCAACCTCATCGATCTGGCGGTGGGCCTGTTGACGCCGATTGTGCTCATCCTGTTGATTGGCTTCATGGCCCGCAACATTGTCGGCCAGTGGCTGCTCAATCTCAGCGAACAGTTGCTCCATGCGATTCCGGTGGCGGGGCTGGTGTACAAGACCTTGAAGCAATTGGTCAGTGTTTTGTTTGCCCCCAACAATCAGCGCTTTCGGCGGGTGGTGCTGGTGGAATATCCCCGACCAGGAGCTTGGGCGCTGGCCTTTGTGACGGGCACCATTCAAACTCCCATTCGGCCCGATGGGCCGCAGCGCTCCCTTGGCCTGTTTGTGCCCACCACCCCCAATCCAACGACGGGCTGGTACGCCATTGTGCCGGAAGACCAGGTGGTGGAAGTGTTCATGCCGGTGGAAGATGCTTTTAAGATGCTCATTTCCGGCGGCATTGTCACCCCTGAGAGTTTTGAAGCGGGGCTGCAGCGGCGAGAAGGAGCTTTGGCCGTGACCATGCCCAGCTTGCGGGAGCTGGTGGAGCAGGAGCGGGTGGCAGGATCCCCCAGGGCTGACTCGGTGGGCTCTGAGGTAG
The DNA here is from genome assembly GCF_047462035.1 of Synechococcus sp. R5-15. Classification (NCBI taxonomy): domain Bacteria; kingdom Bacillati; phylum Cyanobacteriota; class Cyanophyceae; order Synechococcales; family Synechococcaceae; genus Synechococcus; species Synechococcus sp. R5-15. The sequence goes on from NZ_JANSIK010000093.1 coordinate 18,755, forward strand.
GTTTTGAGACTGAAGGGATCCCTTAATCCTGCTTTCCTGTCCCTGCAGAAGGGCCGGGCTGCCAGAGCTGGTATTCTTTGGCCTGTTCCAAGCGCACATAAAAAGGCCGCATTTGCCGATCCAATGCCTCCACTTGCTCGGAGGGAAAGGCCTTCCAGTCAGCACGGCTGGCCCAGCGGAGGATGAGGTGGACAAGTTCGGGATCCTCTTGATCCAGCCAAACTTCTTTGCCCAGAAAACCCGGATGCCGGCGCAGGGCGGATCCCCAAACCCGCTCGTCTTGCTCAAGAAAGGCTGCTTGCCCACCGGGAGGAACCCGGAAGCAGAGATGTTCGATGGCGATAGGGCCGGGCGGGCTGGGGCAGGTCGACATAGGAGCAGAGGCGGCAAAGTTAAAGATGGGCCCTCTCAAGACTCCAGGGGGGAAGCAGTCAATCGTTGCAGGGTGGGAATGAAGTCGGGGTAGGAGATGCGGGCACAGTCGGCTCCCCTGAGGAGGGTGGATCCCTGCGCTCCTAGAGCTGCCACCATCAGGCTCATGGCGATGCGGTGATCCTCGTGGCTATCGACCTCGGCCCCGTGAAGAGGGATCCCTCCCTTGATTTCCAGGCCATCGGGATATTCAGTGACCTGGGCTCCCATGCGGCTCAGCTCTTGGGCTATGGCAGCCAGACGGTCGCTTTCTTTGACCCGCAGCTCTGCGGCATCGCGAATCACCGTGATCCCTTCGGCAAAGGCAGCTGCCACCGCCAAAACCGGGATCTCGTCGATCAGGGTGGGGATGAGATCGCCGGCGATGGTGCAGCCGCGCAAGCGGGCCGAACGCACCCGCAGATCTCCCAGGGGCTCGCCGGCCATTTCCCGGCAGTTTTCAATTTGAATATCGGCCCCCATCTCCTGCAACACCTGCAGCGCACCGGTACGGGTGGGGTTGAGGCCCACATCCCTTAGCAGCAATTCGCTCTCGGGCACAATGGAGGCGGCCACCAGCCAAAAGGCTGCCGAGCTGATATCCCCCGGCACCTGAACTCTCTGGCCCACCAGGCGGGATCCGCCCACCACGGCCACGGTTTTCGCCTCTGGATCCACGTGAATGTCGGCTCCGAAGGCCCGCAACATCCGTTCCGAGTGATCCCGAGAGAGAGCCGGCTCGGTGACTTGGGTGGTGCCTTCTGCCAGCAGGCCCGCCAGCAAGAGGCAGGATTTCACCTGCGCCGAAGCCACCGGGGAGCGATGGTGAATGCCCTTGAGGGATCCCCCTTGTACGGCCAAAGGTGCCAACGTCCCACCGGCCCGTCCCCAAATGCTGGCCCCCATCTGCCGCAGCGGTTCTACCACCCGCCCCATGGGCCGCGAGCGCAGGGAGCGATCGCCGGTGACGGCAAAAAAGCGCCCGGCCTGGCCAGCCAGGATCCCCAGCATCAGGCGCAAGGTGGTGCCGGAGTTACCTGCATCCAACACGTCTGCCGGTTCTTGCAGCTGGCCCAGGCCAACTCCCCGAATGCGAACACACTCGCTGTTGAGCTCCGAAATATCTGCCCCCAGCGCCCGAAAACAGGCTGCCGTACTGCGGGGATCCTCTCCCAGCAACAGCCCTTGGATGGTGGTTTCTCCTTCGGCCAGGGATCCCAGCATCAGGGCGCGGTGGGAAATGGATTTGTCGCCGGGGATGCTGACTTGGCCGCGCAGGCCCTTGGCCGGCGAGAGGGTCAAGATATCAGTAGCAGAAGAGTGAGTCAACACAGCAACCCTGACGGCAGACTTGGCAAAAGCGGGAGCAGTCTCATCATACTCAGAGCGGGACTCGCGCCCCAGAGATTTTGCCGGGGATCCCAAGACAGCCTGTCTTTTGACGGCCACCCCTCTTTTCTCAGAGGATCACCTTAACAACATGGATTCCTCGGTCGGGGCCTGGCCTCGGCCTTTTTTTTGCAGATACTGAACTTTGTAGCAGCAGAAATAGAACCCCCGCAAACCGTGCTTGGCGAGGTGTATCAACACGATTCCGTTTTGACCGAGGAGGTGATGGCCTACCTGCAACCCCAGGGGGGCGGTATTTTTTTGGATGTGACGTTGGGAGGGGGTGGGCACAGCTTGGCGCTGCTGCGGGGGGGAGCTGCCCGAGTGGTGGGGTTGGATCGGGATCCGGCGGCTCTACAGGCGGCGCAAGCGCGTTTTGCAGCAGAAGGGATCCCCGGCAGCCGCATCCAACTGTGGCACCTCAATTTTGCCGATTTCGATCTGCAGCAGCATGGCTTTCGGGATGAGCAGGGGCAGGGGATTCCCTTCGATGGCATCGTGGCCGACTTGGGGGTGAGTTCTCCGCAACTGGACTGTCCTGAGCGGGGATTTAGCTTTCGCGGGGAGGGGCCGCTGGACATGCGCATGGATCCCAGTACAGCTCAGGAGACTGCCGCCGATTGGGTTAATCATCGCCCGGTCGAAGAGTTGATCGAGATTTTCACCCGTTACGGCGAAGAGCGATTTGCCCGCCGCATCGCCCATCACATCGAGCAGGCTCGTCCCCTCGCCACAACCACTCAGTTGGCCCAGGTGGTTTGGCAGGCGGTACCTCCGGCAGCTCGGCGAGGCCGCATCCACCCGGCCACCCGCGTCTTTCAGGCGTTGCGCATTGCCGTGAACCGAGAACTGGAGGCTTTAGAAACCTTGCTGGCCCAAGCCCCCACTTGGTTGAAACCCGGCGGCAGGTTGGCCGTAATCAGCTTCCATAGCCTTGAAGATCGCCTGGTGAAATGGGCCTTTCGCAGGGATCCCCGTTGGCAGGTGCTCACCCCCAAGCCCTTGTCCCCTTCCGAACTGGAACGGCAACGCAATCCACGGGCCCGCTCTGCCAAACTGCGAGTGGCTGCCCGCAGCAGTCAGATGTAGGTTTAGGTTGGTTCTCCCGCTCTCAAGAGATCGGCTACTGTGAAGCGGACGGCTAGCCCGCCGAGACCAGGAATCGGGAGAAGGGGGTTGCTATTGGGGGATGCGGGGAACTAGGGTGAAGCGGAACCGGCAGTCCTGCACCGTCGGATCCCTTGGTGTGTGTGAGGTTAAGCCCTATGGTTAGCCAGCCTTTGAACGCAGGTCTTGATCGTCCCAAGAGCCCTCGTCGCCACAGACGGTCTTCTGCTCTGAGCCGACCCCTCTCCGGTACAGTTCAAGCCAGCCGCACCCAGCCTTTGGATTTGAAGTTGAAATCAGCCCATCCTCGCAGCCAGCATCTTGCTTGGGCAGAACACCTAGCCTGGTGGAAGCAAATCTCCACAGGGATGGCTATCCTCTCCGGCGTTTCAGTGTTGAGCCTTTACAGTTGGACTGTGCATACCCAAAGCCGGTGGAGCCAGCGTTACCAGGTGTGGCAGCAGATGCAGCGCAACGAACGACAGTTTCTGCTGACTCAAGAATCCATTGCCAATTCTCTGCGGGAAATTGCCGACCGCTCCGAAATGGTGCCGCTGGTACCGGATCGGATGATCGAGGTGCCGATTGCCTCTCCCAGCCAAGTTGAGCCGGATCCAGCCCACCAGGCAACGGCTTTGCCAGAAATCGAAAAAGCCCCTCTTTTCTATCCGGTTGGGTACTAATTCATACGGATCCCGCCCATGACGGCTAGGCCAGCGTCCCCATCTTGCTTTCCCAAAAGCTGTGGGTCTTGTGAAGTCTCAGCGTATCTCTGTTCTCTAAAAGGCTAAGGGATCCCTGGGCCTCGCGATCTGGAGTAGCAGCGGGCTATCCTTCAACTGCTTACAAAGCAGTGAAGAAATCTGGCCTAAATGGGATGTGGCCCATCCGAAGCCCTGGGATTGCCGTTGGGATCCCGTTCACCCCTGGGGATGACATCCCCCCTGGCAGGATAGGAACTCCAGAGCAGGGGATGTATGATGCCTAGCACGGCTTTTTCGGAGCAATCGCAGAGAAAGCTGTACCGACAGGTTGTCCTGGGGATCAGCCAGGGCATGTAAAGGGGAAAGTCCGGTGCAAATCCGGCGCTGTGCCGCAACTGTGATGGGCTTGGGCTAGACCCATGCCCTCAGTCAGGATGCCCGCCTGCGGTTTTGGCTCGCATTTCTTCCGCGTCGCACGGAATCAGGAGCTTCAAGAAAGAAAATGAATCCCATTCTAGGTCTCAGCCTGGCGCTGGGGGGCTTTGTTTTGGGGATCCCAGCGTGGGCGCAGCCGGCGGCCTCTTCACCTTCAGCTCAAGAGGTGTTGGAAACCGGTGTTAGCGCCGAGATTTTAAATCAACCCGTCACCACGCCTTTTCGTCGCCCCGGCTTGCTGCGGGATTCTTCCCGCCCGGTTTACGTCGTTACCCGCCAGCAAATTCGAGAGCAAGGGGCAAGAACGGTTCAGGAGGCCCTGCGCTACCTGCCCGGGATCCTCAGCGACGGCACGGCGGGAACCCAGTTGGGAGCCCTTAGCTCCCAGTTTATGCGGGGAGGACGAACGGCCCAGGTGTTGGTGCTCTTGGATGGCCGCCCCATTAACGACCTGGGCTTTTTTGGCGGGTTCGATCTGTCTCAGATCACTACAGATGTGGTCGAGCGTATTGAGATCTCTCCAGGTGGGGGCTCCACCTTATACGGCTCCGATGCCGTTGGCGGGGTCATCAACATCGTAACCCTGGAGCCAAAGCCGGGATCCGAGACCGTGCTGGAAGCGGCTATCGGCAGCTACGGCCTCAACGAGCAAGGGATCCAAAACCGCGGCCAAGCGCAGGATCTGGGCTGGGTGGTCAGCTATCGCCGTCTGCAGAGCAACAACGACTTTCCCTTTGAAATTAGGCGTTTGGGCAAAGCAGGCAGGCGGGAGAACTCGGCAGTGGAGTACCACAACCTACAAGCCAAGCTCACCTGGCAACTGGCAGAAGGCCAGGTCCTAACCGGAAATGCCCTTTATCTCAACAAAGCGTTTCAGGTGCCCGGCAGCACCGAGTTTCCCTCCCCCGATGCAGGGCAAAACACCAACGACCTGCTGTTAGATCTCAGTTGGCTGTGGAATCAAGAGAAGGGATCCCTGCAAGCTAGGGTATTTTTTGACGACCTCAACTATCGCTTCAGCGCCCCACAAAGCCAGGGATCCCGGGATGAGATCCTGCGAACGGGGTGGGGATCCCAACTGCAATACACCTGGAAGGCTGCTGAAAACCTGGAGCTTACTCTAGGAGCAGACTACCGATCCATTTCAGCTCGCAACACCACCTTCTCCTTTGCCAGGGGATCCACCAATGTCAACTACGACAATACCGTGAACCAAGGGGCCCTCTTTGCCCGTCTGGATTACAAGCCACAGCCCAACTTTTATCTCAACTTAGGTGTTCGCCAAGATTCGAGCAATCTGGTCAACGGTTCGGCCACCTCTCCTGCCGCAGGGATCCGCTGGGTTTTGGCAGAAGGCACCACCCTGAGGGCCAATTATGCCGGCAGCTTTCGCACCCCCTTGATCTCAAACCTGTTCTTTCGGCTGCGCGGCTTTTTTGAAGTCGACGGCAACCCCAATTTGCGACCGGAGCGGGGAGAGAGTTTTGACATTGGCCTGGATCAGGCTTTGGGAGATTTTGGCCTACTGCGCTTGACCTTTGCCCATAACCGCATCCGCGATGGCATCACCTTTGTCAGCACCGGCCCGCGCAGGGGAACCTACGAAAACATTGAGCTCGTGGAATACACAGGCATAGAAGCAGCCCTGGATTTGCGGCTGGGGGAAAACTGGACTCTTTTTGCCAACTACACCCTAAACGATCCCATCATCCGCTCGGCGCTGGATCCCAAAACGGTTGGCAAACAGCTAGCCTTCGTGGGAGCAGACAGCTTCAACCTGGGCCTGAGCTACCGCGATGCAGAGGATCGGTATGCCTCAGTTTTCCTGCATCACATTGGCACTTTCTTTACCAACAACGCCAATACCCAATCTCTGCCCGGCTACACCAACCTGGCTCTGCGGGGAGGGATCCCAGTAGCAGAAAATCTCGCTCTAGAAGTGGGGGTTGATAACCTGCTGGATGAGCAATATGAGGTTTTCCCCGGCTACCCAGGAGTGGGTCGCACCGTTCGGCTTAATTTAAGGGGCCAATTTTAGAGCGACTTGAGGCTGACTTTTAGCTGTCTAACTCACTGCTGAATTCTTGGCCAAGACATTGAGATCGTCTTTGCCTCTTCTCACACCCTTTGCTTGGACAGAAACCTATGACTATATCAAGGAGCACCATGTCTCGATCAACTTCCCAGTTGCCCATCCAAGCTGGCAGCGCTGCCCAGCAACCCAGCAGCCATTGTCTTTGGGTTTGTGTCACTTGCGGATCTCGGTGGGTTAACGGCCAAAAAGAAGGGACTAGCAAGGGAGAAATGCTGCTGTCTGCCCTGCAATCCCAAACCCTCCACCCCCAACTAACTCTAAAACCAGTTGCCTGTATGAGCGCCTGCAGCCATGCTTGCGTTGTTGCGTTGGCAGCACCTCAAAAGATGACCTATGTTTTTGGAGATCTGGATCCAAAAGATGTGGAGCTGATTCTGCAGACAGCAGAGCTCTACCTAACCAAGTTGGATGGGATCCTACCCTGGGCCGAGCGCCCTCTGAAAAAAGAGGTGATTACTCGTATTCCACCACTACCTTGAGGAGCTCTCTCATGGCCGCTTTCACGCCCTGGATAACCCCTCTCCATCAAACTTGGCAGGAAGTTTCTTTAACGGGTTGGACAACCCTTTATGAAGGGATCCCTGCCCACATCGACTGCTTGGGGCCGTTGCTCTACGAGCTGTTTCAAGAGCACTGGGCCGAGATCCAGGTGGGCCATGTGGCGGAAGGCGGGGTGCTGGAGCTGGCTTTCAAGAAACCTCCAGCTTTGTGCGTGCTCTACGATGGCTATCTAACCGTTGCCACCGAAACTTGGCACCTGCATTTGTGCCTGGAGGAGCACCAAGGCGGCCCCCATCGCAAGACCCCACCCGAGCTGCGCCGCAAAAGATTGGTTAGCCGTGCTGCTCTCTACCGGCGCCTCAATCCCCAAGGTCAGCCCCGCATGTGGGGGATCCAATTCTGGAATGGAGCAGAAGAGCCTTTGCTGCAGATTTTTCTGCCCAGCCCCTTTTTGGGGCCAGAGGAAGACTACCTGCCGGAAGGCAAAGCAGATTACCAAAAGCTTTCTCTTTACGAGCGCATCCGCGCCATCTATGTGGAGGGGAAAGAGCGGATCCCCTATGAGGATAACCCTCTTAAACGTCCCTACCTTGCTGTTTGTCGTTCCAGCCGTTGTTATCCTTCCCGCAACTACCAACCGGTTGTAGAAGCTCTGGAATCCGCCCTTCGAGAAGCCAACCTAGACGTACAGGTTATCACCTCAGGCTGCTTGGAAGTTTGCCAACAGGGGCCCGTGGTTTTTTACTCTGGGGATCGCACCTGGTACAAGCGGGTTACTCCCCAAGTAGCTCGGCAAATTGTTTTTGAGCATTTGCTTAATAGCTGTCCTCTGAAAGACCACCTTTTTCCAGGAGATTAAAGCATGATTGGCCTGCAATCGAGTGCTCAACCTATCCCCAGATCTTGCCGCTTGATCTCAGCCCCACTTTGGATACAAGCTGCTCAAGATTTGGCCCGAGGCTGGTTCTGGCCCAGCTTGTTTACCACCGTCGGCTGCCTCAGCAATATTGCTTATACATGTACCCTTCCCTTTGTAACTGTTGGTATTGTTGCGGGCACAACTTTAACCCGCCAAAGGGCAGCCATTAGTGCTTTGATGATTTGGCTGGCAAACCAAATCTTTGGCTACACCTGGCACAACTATCCCCGCACTCCCGATTCGTTTGCCTGGGGGTTGGTGCTGGGGATCGGCACGGTGGGGATTGCTCTTGCTGGCGGTTACCGACCTCTGTTTTCTCAGTCCAAGCCGCTTCGGCCAAGGCAACTGCTGCTGAACTATCTCTGGATCCCGGCCATGCTCATCTTGGGGTTTCTGGCTTTTGAAGGGCTGATTTTGGCAGCCGGCCTGGTTTTGGGGGGAACGGAGGGCCTGACCCTGCCCATTCTAGGCAAAATCTGGCTGCACAACTGGCTGTGGACAGGACTTTGGATTGGGATCCACACCCTGCTGGTGTGGGACAGAGGACGTCGCCGGGTGTGGCTTGGAGAGGAGAAACTGCGGTGAGCTGCTCCCGTACAAGCTCTTCCCATCCCGTCAGCGGTGCGGAGCACTTTTGCAGTGATCTGGAACATCCCCAAGAGGGATCCAGGCCAAAATAGGGGCGACCTATGTGGGAGGGGATCCCTTTGCAGCTTTCTCATCTCAACAGTGGCAGGAGTGCCTACCGTCCTTCTCTGCTCTCTCCTTCCCAACGTCTCCTGCTGTTCAGTGGCAAGGGGGGAGTGGGCAAAACAACCTTGACCTGCGCGCTGGCTCGCCAACTGGCCCAGGTGGATCCCCAGCGCCGTCTGCTCCTGATGTCCACGGATCCCGCCCACTCGTTGGGGGACGTGCTGCAAATCTCGGTTACGGATGTGGCCCAACCCTTGCCGGATCGCCCCAATTTACAGGTGCGGGCTTTGCAAGCGGAGATTTTGTTGCAATCTTTTCGGCAAACCTATGGGCCGGCCCTGGAGCTCATTGCCGAGCGGGGCAGTTGGTTTGGCCGAGAGGATCTGCTGCCGATCTGGGATTTGGCGTGGCCGGGGGTGGATGAGCTGATGGCCATTCTGGAGGTCAACCGGCTGCTGGCGAGGGAGGAGGTGGATACGGTCATTCTGGATACGGCCCCCACCGGGCATACCCTGCGGCTGTTGGAGCTGCCCGACTTTTTGGATAATCTGCTGGCCGTGTTTGCCACCTTTCAGGCCAAGCACCGGGAAATCGCCCAAGCCCTGACGGGCACCTATCGACCGGATGAGGCGGATGCATTTTTAGCCCAGTTGCAGAGGGAACTGGAGGGGGGCAAAGCCCGCTTGACCACTCCGGAGAGCACCTCTGCTTGGCTGGTGATGATCCCGGACCAGTTGAGCGTGGCGGAAACCCGCCGCTTTTGTCAGCAACTGCAAAACCGCCGCGTGCCCATCGGCGGTCTTCTGGTCAATCAGGTGCTGCTTGCAAGAGAGAATAACAGCCAACCTTCGCTGCCCGCTGCTCTCCCCTCTCCTCTCTACTCGGCGCGGCAACAGGAACAGCGGCGTGTGCTCAAAGCCCTGCAGGAGGAGCTGCCCGGATATCCTATCTGGATCTGTCCCTATCAACTGCAGGAGCCGGTTGGGTTGGCGGCCCTAGATGGGCTGGTGCAGCAGCTTCGCCCCTTGCCAGAGGTGCTGCTGCAGTTGGAAGGGATCCCAGAGCAAAAAGCAGAGAGCCAAGAGAAGAGAAAGTCTCTCTTCTCCACCCTCTTCCCTTCCTTCAGGGGGATCCCGGCTCTACCGGACTTTTTGGCCCAAGGGATCCGACTGGTGTTGGTGGGGGGCAAAGGGGGTGTGGGCAAGACGACGGTGGCCGGGGCCCTGGCTTGGACCTTGGCCAAGCGCCATCCCGACAAGCAGCTGTTGCTGGTCTCCATCGATCCGGCCCACTCGTTGGGGGATCTGTTTCAGACGAAACTGGGTCAGGATCCCATTCCCCTGCTGCCCAACCTGCTGGGGCAGGAGGTCGATGCGGCGGCGGTGCTGGAGCAATTCCGGCAGGATTATCTGGAGGAGGTGGCGGCCATCTTGGCAGGGGAGGGGACGGCAGGGGTGGAAGTCCAATACGACCCACAGGCGTGGCGGCAACTGCTGCAGATGCCCCCACCCGGCTTGGATGAGGTGATGGCCCTGTTGAGTGTTCTCCGACAGGAGACGAGCGGGCAGTTCGACCTGGTGGTGCTGGACACGGCTCCCACAGGCCATCTCTTGCGGTTTCTGCAGATGCCCCAGGCTCTGGAAGGTTGGGTAAGCTTGGCCCTGAAGCTGTGGCTGAAATATCGGGATGTGGTGGGCAGGTCGGAATGGGCGCAGCGGATGCGGGAGCTCTTGGCCCAGGTGCGACAGCTCCGGCAGCAGCTCCAGGATCCCCAGTTTGTTACCTTTATCCCCGTCTTTAACCCCGAGCAAGCAGTTCTGGCGGAAACCGAGCGTCTCTTGGCGGAACTGGATGCTTTGGGGATCCCTCATCCCTACGCCGTTCTCAATCGGGTGTGGTTGGAGGATTCTACCCCCTTTGGAGAGGCCCTCCGCCGTCGTCACCAGACTCTTCTGGCCCAGCTCCCCCAGCCATTTTCCCAGCAGGCCATCTTGACCATCCCCTTCCTACATCCTCCCAGCTTGGAGAATATCGGCTCCTACTTGTTCGCTCCTCAGGAGCCCTAACCTAGGGGTAGACCTTGCTCACCCAAGGAGTTATGGATCCCAAGTTGGAAGAACGCGCCCGCGAGCTGCGCACCCTGCTGCAGAAGGCCAGCATTGCCTACTATGTCCACGATGCGCCCATCCTGGAAGACAGCGTTTACGACCGCCTCTACCGCGAGCTGCAAGAGCTGGAGCGGGCTTACCCTGAACTGGTCACTCCCGATAGCCCTACTCAGCGGGTGGGAGAAAAACCTGCAGAGCATTTTCCCACCGTCTTCCACCGCATCCCCCTCTACAGTTTGGAAAACGCTTTCAACCCAGAAGAACTGGAGGAGTGGCAAGAGCGCCTGCTGCGAGTTTTGGGCCGTGCCCCTGTTCCCGACGGCGGGACAGAGGGAGAGCTGGAATATGTCTGTGAGCTGAAGATTGATGGCGCCGCCTTGGCCCTAACCTACATCGAGGGTCTTTTGGAGCGGGGTGCTACTCGGGGGGACGGACAGGCCGGAGAGGACATCACCCCCAACGTGCGCGCCATTCGTTCGATTCCCCTGCGGCTGGCGACAGCAGATCCGCCTCCCGTTTTGGAGGTGCGGGGGGAAGTCTATCTGGCCCTAGCCGAGTTTGAACGGATCAACCAAGAGCGTCGTTCCGCCGGGGATCCCCCCTTTGCCAACCCGCGCAACTGTGCTGCCGGTACCCTGCGGCAGTTGGATAGCCGCGTTGTGGCCGCCCGCAAGCTCAGCTTCTTCGCCTACGCCCTCCACTGGCCGGAAGGATGGCCCGCCGGGGATCCCCCGCAAACCCAGTGGCAGTGTCTGCAGCAGCTCAAGGAATTGGGATTTCCGGTCAACCCCCTTTCCCAGGTCTGTCGGGGCTTGGGAGAAGTGATCCAATTTTATGAGCGGTGGCGGGGTGCCCAGCTCCCCTACGCCAGCGACGGGGTGGTGGTGAAATTGAACTCCTTGCGGCTGCAGGAGGAGGCCGGCTTTACGCAAAAATTTCCCCGCTGGGCCATTGCCCTCAAATACCCTGCCCAGGAAGTCCCCACCCGCATCCGCGCCATCGTGGCCAGCGTGGGCCGTACCGGCGCCGTCACCCCGGTGGCAGAGCTGGAGCCGGTTCCTTTGGCCGGCACCCTTGTCAGCCGCGCCAGCCTGCACAATGCCGATCGCCTGCGGGAGCTGGACGTGCACATCGGCGATACTGCCATCGTGCGCAAAGCCGGGGAGATCATCCCGGAGGTGGTCGGGATCCTGAAGGAATTGCGCCCTGCCGATGCCGTTCCCTACAGCCTGCCCAGCCAGTGCCCGGAATGCCACGCCCCTTTGGTTCGTCCCCCTGGCGAAGCCGTGACCCGCTGCCCCAACCCCGAGTGCCCGGCCAAGCTGCGGGGCCAATTGCAGCACTGGGCCAGCCGCGATGCTTTGGATATCGAAGGCTTGGGGGAAAAGCGGGCAGCCCAATTGGTGGAGAACTTGGGAGTGCGCACCGTAGCCGATCTCTACCGCCTCACCCCAGAGCAGTTGCAGGGTTTGGAGGGAATGGGATCCCGCTCCAGCCAAAAGCTGGTGCAAGCCATTCAGCGCTCTCGCCAGCAGCCCTGGGAACGGGTGCTCTACGGGCTGGGGATCCCCCATGTGGGGGTGGTCACTGCCCAGATTTTGGCTGGCCATTTTCCCACCCCTGAGCTTTTGGCCCAAGCCAGCGCAGAAACCATCGCCCAGATCTACGGGATAGGTGCGGAAGTGGCGGAAGCGGTGGTGGCCTGGTTTGCCGATCCGGCCCATCGTCGCCTGTTGCAGGAGTTGCAGGCGCTCGGGATCCCCGCTCTTCCTCAGCAGGAGAACCCTGCCGTCTCCCAGATCCTGGCCGGGAAAAAATTCGTAATCACCGGCACCTTGCCCACTCTCTCCCGCCAGCAGGCCAAGGCTTGGATTGAGAGTCGGGGGGGCAAAGTCACCGCCAGCGTCAGCCGCCAAACCGACTACGTGGTGGTGGGCTCTGACCCCGGCTCCAAGCTAGAGCAAGCCCAACAACTGGGGATCCCCCTGCTGACCGAAGCGGAGCTGTTGGCGCTGGATCCCACCGGCGAATCCGGTGATCTGCATCCTTGACAGGGTGGATCCCCGAAAAACTTGGGTAGGGTGGGTTGTCTTAGCGGCAGGGATAATTTATGATTCACCTCTAGTGAGGAGTGGACGCCAATAGGGGGAAGCGAACGAAACACGGACAGTTCCTTCCCCTTTTTGGTTACAAAAAGGCGCGGCCACACCTCCAAAAAGTATCCAACTTAACTGAAGGATTCCTTTGCCAGTGCCAGATAAGTTCAACTATGATGGGATCAGCGGAGACGCATGTTTCCGTTCACTCCTCACACCATCTTCCGCTCGGCGTCAAGTCGGGCGGTTTTTCTATAAATCCGTCCAAAGGATGTATGACCATTCCCGATAGCAGCGAAACGGCTCACCCCTTCCATTTCCAGTTTTCCTCCTTGTAAGACACTTGGGGAGAACCGAGGCTGTGGCGTTTGCACGGGTAGCGCAGAGCGCTGGAGAAGCTTATGGTCACTTTGAAGCAAGAATGAAACACCTCCGTTGCATTGCTTCCAGCTCCCTTTTGAAGAGTGGGTGGTCGCGGAAGCGGCACGGAGCGCTTGGGAAGTGTCTCAATCCAGTTTGAAATGACTATATCTCCAGTCTTTCCAGTTGATCCCCATGGGAATCTCTTGGCACCCTGCCCCCTTGGGGATCCGGAAACAAGCCCTACGAGCCCAGTGGAGATGCTAGACTAGTAGGTCAGTGAGATTCCACCAACTTCGGCCTCCTTACGCTTTCGCAGCCAATTTGCGACTGGATTGGAAGGTTTAGTTTTCTTCTGGCTTTTGCCGGATTAGGATAGCCAAGAGCAAGCAGCAACGAGGATCCCATGGCCAAATATGACTCCCATCTAAAGTGCTCCTTCTGCAACAAGTCACAGGATCAGGTGCGTAAGTTGATTGCGGGGCCGGGGGTCTACATCTGTGACGAGTGCGTGGAGCTCTGCAACGAGATTTTGGATGAGGAACTCTACGACGGCAACACTCCTCCTGCTGCCGCCCCTGCCGGCGGCCGGCGTGAAGCTCCTAAAAAATCCTCCCGCAGCCTGCCTTCTTTGGCGCAGTTGCCCAAGCCGCAGGAGATCATGCGCTATCTCGACCAATATGTGATTGGCCAAGAAAAAGCTAAGAAGGTTTTGTCGGTGGCGGTTTACAACCACTACAAGCGTCTGGCTGCCAAGGCCAACCCCGGTAGCGTCGGAGTTTCGGAACTGGATGAGGTGGAGCTACAGAAGTCCAACATTTTGATCATTGGCCCCACTGGCTCCGGCAAAACCCTGCTGGCGGAAACCCTGGCTCGCATGTTGGATGTGCCTTTTGCGGTTGCAGATGCTACCACCCTTACGGAAGCTGGCTATGTGGGCGAGGATGTGGAAAACATCCTGTTGCGCCTGCTGCAGGTGGCGGACATGGACGTAGAAGAGGCCCAGCGCGGCATCATCTACATCGACGAAATCGACAAAATTGCCCGCAAAAGCGAGAACCCCTCCATTACCCGCGATGTCTCCGGCGAGGGGGTGCAGCAGGCTTTGTTGAAGATGCTGGAAGGGACAATAGCCAACGTGCCTCCCCAGGGAGGGCGCAAGCACCCCTATCAAGACTGCATTCAAATCGACACTTCCAACATCCTCTTCATTTGCGGGGGGGCTTTTGTTGGCCTGGAAAAAGTAATCGAGCAGCGCATTGGCAAGAAATCGATGGGCTTTATCAAGCCAGGGGAGCAATTGTCGGTTAGCCGCGAGCAACGTATGGCCAATGCCCTCAAGGCTTTGGAGCCTGAAGACTTGATCAAGTACGGCATGATTCCCGAATTCACGGGGCGGCTCCCGGTAGTGGCGACTTTGGATCCGCTGGATGAGAAGGCGCTGGAGGCGATCCTGACGCAGCCCAAAAACGCCATTCTCAAGCAGGCGCAGAAGCTGTTGCGCATGGACGGGGTGGAACTGGAGTTTGAACCTGCCGCCATTGCTGCCATTGCCAAAGAGGCTTATCGCCGCAAGACCGGGGCTCGCGCCCTGCGGGCCATTGTGGAAGAGCTAATGCTGGATGTGATGTACGAGGCACCCTCCCGCCGCGACCTAAAGCACATCCGCATCACCGCAGAGATGGTGGAGCGCCGTTCCACCCGCGAGCTGATTCCTCACCCCTCTACGCTGCCCAAGCCTGAGTCGGCCTAGAGTCGCGGCCCTTCCGATCCCTGCTGGATGAACTTATGATCTGTTCTTGAAAGAGGGGGCAGGAGATCCTATGGCAGGGACTGCGTTCCGCTGGCGCGAACGACAGCGGGTGGATCGTGAATATGCGGTAATTGGTCTGGGGCGCTTTGGTTCTAGCTTGGCTCTCACCTTGATGGAGCGAGGGCACAATGTCTTGGGGATCGACCGCAGCCGTGAGATCGTGCAGCGCCTGGCGGATCAGCTGACGCAGGTGGTGGCACTCGATTCCAGCGATGAAGATGCGCTGCGAGCGGTGGATATCCTCTCCTTCGACACGGTGGTGGTGGCCATTGGCAGCGATTTTGAGAGCAATTTGCTGACGACGGTGGCCCTGAAAAGTCTGGGGGTGCGCAATGTGGTCTGTAAGGCGTCGACCGAGCGGCAACGCTCTATTCTCCTGCGAGTGGGGGCAGATCGGGTGGTGTTGCCGGAGCAAGAGGCAGGGCGCCGTTTGGCTCAGGTGTTGACAGCACCGGGGATCCTAGATCAGCTAGAGCTGGAGCCGGGCTACAGCATTACGGAATTACAGGTGCCGGAGGCGTTGGTGGGCCATACGCTGGCGGAGTCGGATCTGCGTCGCCGCTTCGGCATCACGGTGCTGGTGGTGAAGCGAAAGCAATCGCTGGTGGTCTCTCCCCCCGCAGACTACCTATTGGAAAAGGGGGATTTGCTGGTGGTGCTGGGGGCCAATACCAATATCTCGCGGCTGAATGAGATGTAGGGAGGGATCCGATGAGAGAGGGCTCCGCCCCGCTTCCGCGAGAGGAGGGCTCTGAGCGCTTGGTTCCACCGGTACCATCCCGCGCCCGCTACCTGCCGACACCGGGCTCGGCATTGTCTCAGTCCTCTAGGGCCTTCGGGAATCGTCTGCAGTGGTTTTTCGGGGGGGACAGGCGTCGCCCGCTGCCACCGCCATTGCGCCTGGTTGTAGGGTTGGGGCTCTTGGCAGTGGTGGGAACTTTGGTGCTCATGTTGCCGGGGATCGGGCGCGGGGATCCCTTGAGCTGGAATGAGGCGCTGTTTACGGCCATGTCGGCCCTGAGCGTGACGGGGCTCTCGACGATTGTGGCGGCGGAGGATCTCACCCTGTTGGGCCAGATTGTGCTGCTGATCCTGATTCAGATTGGCGGGGTGGGCTTCATGGTGTTGGCGGTGGTGGTGTTTCAATTGATCGGGCGGCGCATTTCCCTCCTCAATCGCTTGGCGCTGTGCAATTCGCTGGGTCTAATCGATCCGGGGGCGATCCTGGAATTGACTCGGCGGGTGCTGCTGGGGGTCACCCTCATTGAGTTGGGGGGGGCTCTGCTGCTCTGGGTGCACTGGCGGGATCTCTATGGGCCGGGGCGGGCAGTTTTTCTGGCTATTTTTCACGCGGTGTCGGCCTTTTGTAATGCAGGATTTGACCTGTTTGGCCGGGAAGGGATCCCTACAGACGGTCTGTCGCTGGCGATTTTGGCCGGTCTGATCTTTATCGGCGGTTTGGGCATCCCAGTTTTGTCGGATTTGTTAACCTGGCCACGGGGCCACCGCCCCTCTCTGCACACCCGGATTACCCTGGGCGTGGTGGTGGTTTTGCTCTGCACGGGCGGCATTGGTTTGTTTTTGGGAGAGAGCTTGCCCGGTGGATCCCTGCTGGAGGTGAGCTGGCCCCACCGCTTGGGCCTGACGTTTTTTCAGTCGGTTTCTGCCCGAACGGCTGGGTTTGCCGGGATCCCCATTGAGGATTTGACCCCGGCAAGCCAGTTGCTGCTGATGGCTCTCATGTTTATTGGGGCAGCCCCAGCTTCTATGGGGGGCGGCATGACCACCGGCACCTTGGCGGTGTTGGTGTTGGCCCTCTGGGGCTATGCCCGCGGTTTGCCCAGCGCTCAGATTGCCGGGCGCAGCTTGGATCCCTCCATGGTGCGCAAGGCGGCAGCGGTGTTAACGGTTTCTCTGTTTGTGGTATTGTTGGCGGCTTGGTTGATTTTGCTGACCCACAGTAACAGTAGGTTGGATCCGGTGTTGTTTGAGGTGATCTCCGCCTTTGCCACCTGCGGCCTCTCGACGGGCTTTACCGGGGAGCTCAACTGGTTTGGCCAACTGATCATTGTGCTGGTGATGTTCTGGGGCCGGTTGGGGGCATTGACGATTGTCTTGGCCTTGGCTCAACAACAGCCCCGCCCGTTGGTAACCTACCCTGAAGAGTCGATCCTAATCGGTTAGTCCAGAACTGAGGAGAGAGCAGCCTCCGTTAGACTGAGTAAGGGATCCCTTCGTCCCTCTCGTTACCGGGAGCCATCCGTGTCCAAGTTCCTTTTAATTGGTTCTACTGAGCCCTTCAGCGGTAAGTCGGCTGCCATCTTGGGTTTGGCCAAGCATCTGCAGCAGCAAGGGATAAAAGTCACCTATGGGAAGCCCATCGGTTCTTGCGAGCGGGAAGATTGCTCGCTGGAAGGGGGCGATCCGGATATGCGCTTTGTGGCGGAGTCTCTGCGGCTGACGATGGATCAAATGCCGCCGATGCTGCTCCGGCTCAACGAAGAGGCTTTGCTGGCTCAAATGAAGCGAGCTCCCGGGGATCCAGCTCCAGAGTGCCCGGTTGCCCCTCTGTTGGAGTTTGTCCAGCGCTCCCCTGCCGATTTGGTGCTGCTGGAAGGCCCAGCCGATCTTTACGAGGGGGAATTGTTTGGCCTGTCGCTGGCCAAGATGGCCCAAGCCCTGGATGCTCCGGTACTGCTGATCAGTCGCTACCATTCCTCCTTGGCTGTTGATTCTCTTCTCTTTGTCCATCGCCAACTGGGATCCCGCTTGGCAGGCGTGCTGCTGAACGATGTGCCGCCCGACCAGGTGCAACCGGCAAAAACGATCATTCGGCCTTTTTTGGAGGGACACGGGATCCCGGTGCTGGGGATTTTGCCCTCCCATCGCATTTTGCGCAGCATCAGCGTTGGGGAGTTGGTGCGGCAACTGGATGCCGAGGTGCTCTGCTGTCCGGATCGGATGGACCTGATGGTTGAAGACATTGCGGTAGGGGCGATGAACGTCAACTCGGCCTTGAAGTACTTCCGTAAGCTGGATCACAAGGCGGTGATCACCGGCGGAGACCGCACCGATATTCAACTGGCCGCCCTAGAAACTTCCACCCTCTGCCTGATCTTGACCGGCAAGCTCCCTCTGGATCCCCGCATTCAGTCTCGAGCAGAAGAGCTGGAAGTGCCGATCCTCTCGGTGGATCTGGACACCTTCACCACCATCAACCGCATCGAACGGGTTTTTGGGCAGATTCGCCTGCACGAGGAGGTGAAAGTCCGCTGCATCCAAGAGCTAATGTCAGCGAATTTTGACTTTTCCCGTCTCTATGCCCATTTGGGCTTAACACAACCCCTAGTGTCGGCGGCAGGTGCGTAGGATAAAGTCATTAAGGCTTCTCTACATCTGGTGTCTAAATAGGTAGTTCTCCGAGAGCGAGCACTATACCTGATCAAGATGAAATAAGCTCAGTTTTGATGCGCTGGCTTCTAGTGTCTGATGCTTTCCAGTATCTGCAATGATTTCTGCAAAAAAACGCAGGGATCTATCGCCGGTTTGGCCTACTCACCGAATTCGAGAGATATCATGCGAGTATTCATCACCTCAACACACCACTCCTCCCCCAGATTTTCTGGGGGTTTTTGTTCGCGCCGTTTTGGCAGAATTTCCCTGTCTCTCTAACCTTACGTCACGTGAGCTGGTGTTGACGAGGTTTATACTACTGATAGTGTAAAGTAAAACTTTCCCGGAACTAGATACACTAAATAGTGGTGCTGGCACGCCCTTGTGCGGTAAGATGCAGTGTCTGTTGTCGAGCCGGGATCCCAAATCTTCCCGTTAGCATCGGATGAGCACCATGACCAAGATTTCACGGATGCGCAGCCGCAAAGGAGCGGGCCCCAGCCGTCTGGTTGCCTGCCCCCACAGTGGCATCTTCACCGACGGGGGATGTTCTCCCAATCCGGGGCCAGGGGGATGGGCCGTGGTGGTGGTTCAAGATGATCGGGTTGTGGAAGAGTTTTGGGGAGGGGATCCCGATAGCACCAGCAACCGCATGGAACTGACCGGCTTAATTCGGGCTTTGCAATATTGCCGCCACACCCAGGGCAACGGCGTAGATACCATCTACAGCGACTCCCACCTTTGCGTACAGACCTACAACGACTGGATGGATCGCTGGGCAGCGCAGGGGTGGCGGCGGCGCACCGGGCCGGTGGAAAACTTGGATCTGGTTCAGGAACTGTATCAACTAAAGCAGCAGTGCCCTCAGGTGCAGGTGGTTTGGATCCAGGCTCACGAAGGGTTGCGCTGGAACGAGTACGTGGATGAGTTGGTCGCTCGCGCCCGGCCAAAGTAACAATTTCTACATATTCCGATGTATGAGGCTGCGATCACAGACAGGCTCTGAGTCCATCGCCTATCCTCAAGAGGACGGCTCGTCGCAGGTGTGATATGAAGACCCAACTTCAGTGCCGGTTTCGTCCTCTCTCCCTTACGTTGATGGCGGTGGGGGGCTCTTGGCTCCTGGGATCCTGCCAACTCAGAGGGCCACAGGTACAGTTGCCCGGCGATGTTCTGCCGGAAACCGCGCTGGTTCCCCAGTCGGCGCCCCTGGTGCTGACCTTTTCTACCCAACCGGAAGAATCTTTTCGCACTCACCCTGACCTTTTGGCCCAGTGGGAGAGCTGGACGGCAGAAGCTTTGGCTGAAACCGACAAGGAATTCTCTCGGGAAGAGATGCAAGCTTGGGCTGGCGAGCAATTCACGATGGCAGTGGTGATCCCCAATCTGGTGCCCGGAGCTGCCGAGCCGGTGCCTGGGATCCTGTTTGGAGCCAGCACCCGCAACGCTGATTTGTCTGGGCAATTCTTGGCCCAGGTGCGGCAACAGGCAGCAGCAGAAGGGGCCAACTTCGAGCAGCGCCAGGAGCAGGGGGTCACCCTCTATGTGCAAACCAACGGGGAGCCGGGCGAGCGATGGGTAACTGCTGAGTTTGGCAACCGCTTTGTGGCAGTGGCCAACGACCCAAGGGTGATGCAGCAGGCGATTGCTGTGTATCGCGGCGAAGCAGAGCCGATTGGCCGCTCCGAAAGTTTCCGCACCGCTGTTGGCGATCTGTATAAGAGCGGCACGCTGGCCTTTGCCTACTTCAACTTCCAGGCTTTGCAGGAGGATCCCGAATCTTTCAAAGACTGGATGCAGGATCTGGATCCGGCGACGCTGGGATCCCTGCAACCCCTGCGCTCTTTGGCCATGGCTGCCCACTGGCAGGAGCAGGGCCTGCGGCTGCGCATGTTGACCCAGACCGATCGGAAAACCCAGGGGCAGGGAGGGTGGCAACCGGCTCGCGGCGAACTTATTCAGCGGCTGCCCGGCAATGCCCTGGCGGTGCTGACCACCCAACAGATCGCCCAGCGCTGGCAAGCCGTTATGCCTGAGCTGGAAAAAGATCCGCCGGTCAAGGAGTCGTTAGAGGAGCTGCGGGCTGAGTTTCGCGCCAATACCCGTTTGGACTTGGAAAAAGATCTACTGGCTTGGATGGATGGGGAGATGGCCCTGCTGGTGGCACCGGATGCCCAGGCCCATCCCCTGTTGCAGGGCATGGGAGCAGCCTTGGTGATCGAGACCAGCCAAAAAGACAAGGCCAACGCGGCCCTGACTCAGTTGGATCGGCTGGCCCAAGAATCGGGAGTAGGGGTAACGGAAGCCGGTGGGCAGGTGATCTGGGCGGATCCCTTGTTTAACCGCCCGCTTTTGACCCGCGCCTGGGAAGGCAACTATTTGATCGTGACCAGCAGCACGGCGGCGCTGCAAACCCTCGCCCAACGCCAGGGCAATTTGCTTCCCCAAACCGAGCCGCTGAAAACCCTCTACGATCAGTTGCCCAAGCCCAACTACGGCTACTTTTTGCTGAATTGGCAAGGGATCCGCACAGTGCTGGAGGCTACGCTGCCGGGCGGTTTGGCAAGCTTAGAGCCGGAGGCCCGCGAGCTGCTGACCCGCGTCGATGGGCTGGGCATTACCAGCTACCCTGCCGGGGATCACGCCTTTGGGTTGGAGCTGCTGGTTACTGTGCCACCAAAGCCCCAGCGATAAAACCGTGTCTCACGTTCTTCAGTCTTCCTAGGGGCTGGGGGTGAGAGCTACAGCCGAATCAAGCCATAGGTGAGAGCATAGCGCACCAGCTCGGTGCGGCTGCTGGTGCCTGTCTTGTTCAGCAGGCGGGTGACGTATTTTTCCACGTTGCGCACGCTGGTTTGCAGCTGCTTGGCAATCTCCTTGTTCATCAGCCCTTCTGCCACCTTCTCCAACACCTGTTGTTCCCGCGGCGTCAGCTCTACCTTGATGGGTGGGGGCAGGGGGGTGGGGGCAGAGGTCTGGGCAGGCGTGGCTGTGGCAAGGGTGCGCTCCGACAGCAGGGCGCGAATCGAGGCCAGCTCGCGGGCCACCACCTCCGAAGGGCTGGCAGCGCGGGATCGCTCAATGAGATTGGAGACGATGGCCACCAGCTCCTCCGGATCGAAGGGCTTGGGCAAATAGGCATCGACACCGGCCCGGTAACCCTGGATGCGGTCGGCGGTCATCCCCTTGGCGGTGAGGAACACCACCGGCAGATGGCTGTAGGGCTCGAGTTTTCGCAGTTGGGCCAAAAATTGATAGCCATCCATGCCCGGCATCATGATGTCGGAGATGATCAACTGAGGCTGGGCCGTGCTGAGCAGTTGCAGAGCCTGCTGGGCGTTGGCCGCCGGGATCACCTCAAAGCCGCTGTCCTCGAGGTAGGCTTGCACCGCTTCCCGTAAGCCGGGTTCATCATCTACTAGCAGAATGCGGGCTGCTGGACTGGCAGCAGGGGGTTCGGGTTTGGCTGGGGGAGAAGAGGCCATCTGCAGCTCCTGGGTAGCGTTCAAGCGTTTGGCGGCACCTGCCATCCCATATCTCTACAATCTTCCTACTAACCTGTGGGCAATCTCAGGCGAAAACAGGAGCCTTGGGGGGAGCTTTCCACCTGGAGATCTCCGCCCATCCGGGTGGCCAGGTCGCGGCTAATGGCCAACCCCAGCCCCTGCCCTGGCTTAGAAAGATCTGCCCGAAAAAAGGGATCGAAGATCCGCTCCAGATTCTCAGGATGAATACCAGGGCCATTGTCACAGACGGCAACGAACACTTCCCGTTGCGAAGCAGTTGAGGGATCTTCACCCAACTCCACCCTCAGCCGGATCTCACCCGGGGGCGGGGTGTACTTGCAAGCGTTGTCGATCAGGTTATCAAGCACCTGGCGCAGGGCGCGCGGATCGGCTTGTACAGGGGGTAGGGAAGGGGGCAGGACGGCTTGAAAGTGGTGTCCCTGCGTTTCGGCCAAGGCTTGATAAATGGGGATCCACTCCCGCAGCAGGTCGGCCAAGGAGAGGGGCTGAAGCTGGAGGGGGGCCGGGATCCCGTCCAAACGCTCGAACTCCGCCAGCAGCTCCTGCAAATGCTTGCACTCCTGTTCAATGCTCAGGCCAATCCAGTGGTTGCGATCCTCGGGGGGCAAGCGTTTTTGCAATAACTTGGCCAGCGTGCTCAGGGCGGTGAGAGGATTGCGCATTTCGTGAAGCAAAGTGGAAAGCTGCTGGGCAGAGAGAGTGACCCCCTTAACCTTGGGTTCTCCGGCTCCGCAGACGGGTTCAGGCTCTGGATGGTGTTCAGCAACTTTTCTGGCTCTCGGCATGGATCCAATCTCTAGACTCTCCCGGCGCTGGCAGATCGATCCTAGCCCTACCTCCCCTGCAATCCGCCATATCAATCCTGAGACGCTATCGGGATCCCAACTGGGTGGCTTATAGCTGGCGGGGCAGGTAGATGTTGAGAACTTCCCCCCGACGGGCGCGATGGCGCACGGTGAGGTAGCCCCCCAAGGCGCGGAACAGAGTTTGGGTGACGGGAAGGCTGAGGCTCACTGCACCGGTATCCGGCTGCACGACCAACAACTGCCCAATCGCCTGAGGGGATTTGGGCTCTGAGGCAACAGTGGCGTCGCTGCCCTCAGGTGTGTTGACCTGAAACTGAAGTTTGACCAGCTCCCCTGCGCTGACCAACTGGGCGCGAATGTGGCTGCCAGCCGGGGTGCTGCGGGCAATGCGGTCGACCATGCCAAACAGCACCGCTTCCAGCGCCTTGGGATCGCTGACCACATCCGGCAGCTCATCGGGAATCTCCAGCTCCAGTTGGGATCCCCGCCGTTCCACCTGCTCCTGCCAGCGAGGCAGGTTTTGCCGCACCAAGTCCACCAGCGCAATGGGCTCTAGCTGAAGCCGACGCCCCTCCTGTGGGGTAGCAGCGGGCATCACCGTTTCTGTAGCCTGGAAAAACAGCCCGAAGCGGTTGATTTGCTCGGTACATTCGCGGTCAATTTTCTCCACGTATTCCCGTACCCGCGACGGCAGATCGTGCCGCTTCAGGATGAGACTAACCAAGGTGCGGATGGTGCTGAGGGGCGTCTGGATCTCGTGGATGAGAGCCCGCAACAGTTCTGCCTCCGAAAGGCTGTTCTGTTGGCCTTGACCGGCAGGCTGGCCATGGGAAGGAGGAGACCGCCGCTTCTGCCAATCTTCTGGCCGGGTTGTGGGCGCAGGGGAGTTCTCGGCTCTGGCGGGGGGTAAGCGAGCGGGCGGGGATCCCGACTCGGCCAGGTTTCCCAGCAGAAGAAGGCTGCTGAAGCGGGCCAGCACCCGCACATGAGGCTCCATGAGGGGATGGTGCTTGATCAGCTCCTGCCAGAAGGGCAAGCGATCCGGCCTACCCTGTTGAACCCGCTGCTCTAGGATCTGCCAAGCCCGATGCACCACTTCCGGCTCAAAAGACACCATCATCCCCCTCTGCCGCGTGTGGGGGTGATGCCCTTGGGCGGCCACCGCCGAAAAAACAGGGGTGAGCACCAGCAAAAAAGGCTCCTCCACCAGGGGATCCCGCGGCAGGAGAGGGATCACCGTCTGGCCAGGGGTCAGAATCGACTCAGGGGACAAGTCAGGGGTAAACAGCCAGGGATCTTCACGGGCCAGCTCCCGCAGCTTCAGGTTCGGTTCTGGAGCGTCAATGGGCGACGGCAGTTGAGGCAGCGGATCCCGAACCACCCAGGGGGGCCACCAAGACACCGGCCCACCGATCACCACCCCAAACTGTCCAACTTCTTGCCATAGCTGGAGCAGGGCTGCCACCGTCTGCTGCCAGGAGCGCTCTCCTGCCCCCGGCAACCATTCCGGCAAGGGCAGATCGGCCCACAAAGCTTCCATCAAGGACAGAAATCGGCGGCTGTTCACGGATCTCTTTGACCCATCCTTCCCTTGTAGGGTAGCGGTTGTGGCCCCTCTGGGGCAGGGGAAAACCTCACCTTTTCCGGGGCGGATCCCCGTCTCACTCAGGGACAAGAATCCTCGTCCTCATACGGTAGCGAGTCTGTCCAATCAGCCTACCCGTCCATCCGGCAGAGTTGCCCCGCGCAAATTGGCCCCGCTGAGGTTGGCTGTGCTCAGATCGGCTCGGGTTAGGATTGCCTCGCCGAGATCGGCATTTTCCAGGTTGGTGCGGCCCAAATAGGCATCCACCAGGTTGGCACACCGCAAATCGGCCCCGGCCAGATTGGCCCGACTCAGATCTGCCCGCGCCAGTTTGGCCGAGCACAGACAACTGGCGGAAAGATCGGCTGCGGCCAGATCCGCCTCGCTCAAGTTGGCCTCTGTCAGATTCACCTGGCGAAGTATCGCCTCCTTCAAGTTGGCCCGCGCCATCTGCACCCCTTGCAGGTCTGCCCCCAAAAAAGAAACCCCCCTCAGGTCGGTCTCGCTCAGGATGGCCCCTTGCAAACGGGCTTGCTGCAGATTGGCCCCTTGCAAGTTGGCTTTGATCAGACTGGCCTCTTTCAGGTTGGCCCCGCTCAGGTCGGCCCGCGTCAAATCCGCTCCCGACAGGTTGGCTCCGCTGAGATCGGCGCGGCTAAGATTGGCGTTGCGCAATACCGCTCCCCGGCGGCTATCGAAACGGAGATTAGCCCCCCGCAAGCAAGCTCCCCCCAAGTTGGCACTGGTGAGGTTGGCCCAACGCAAATCCGCATCCAGCATGTTGGCATCGATCAACAGAGCCAGCGTCAGGTTGGCCCCATGCAAATCTGCTCCTTGTAGGGTGGCGCCGTGCAACTGGGCATCTCTGAGATCCGCCTCGCTCAAGTCCGCCTGGCTGAGGTTGGCCCCACCAAGGTTAGCCCCGACGAGGTTGGCCTTCTGCAGCTTGGCCCGCCCCAAGAAGGCGAAGATCAAATTGGCACTGTGCAGGTTTGCTTGGGAGAGATCCACCCCGATCAAATCGGCCCGGCTCAGGTCAAGGGCGGCCAGGTTCTCGCCGGCAAAGTTGATCCGTCCTGCCCGGTAAAGCCGAAGCAGATCCTTGGCATCCATAGAAGAGAGGGGAGAGCTCAGAGAAGTGAGAGAGGAGCTGCACTGGTGGTTATTCTAGATAAGGATCCGGGCGTTTCCCCAGCACTCTGCGCAGCTGATCGCCAGTGTTGAACGGGATCCCCGAACAGCGGGTTTGAGCTTCAAACCAGCCCGAACAGACGGCGCTCTGCCTCCTCCATGCGATCCAAGAAAGCAGCAAATTTGGTGGAGATCTCCCCCACTTCCTGCAAAAAGGCGCGTAGTGTTTGGTACTTGAGAACCAAGGCTTCCTCTAGGGTGCAGGTTTGGAACTGCTCATCCAACGCCTTGCCCAACTCGCTCAGGGCCTGTTCGATAGCAGTTTTGACAGAGCCGACGCTGCGCCGCACCAAGCGCATCACCTCCTGCTCCAACTGCGGCTTTTGCCGGGCCAGCTCGCTGCTGGCCAAGACTTGTCTCAGGGAAGCATAGGGATCCGCAAGGTTGGTGGGCACCTCAGTGATCGCCTCCGGCAAAGCGTATTCCCCACTGCTGACGTGAGGGGGCTGCACCAGGCGCCACTCCGATTGTTCTAGCTTTTTCAAGATCCCCATGAACATTGCGGCGGATCCCTCGACATCCCTCAAGAAGCCGCGCAGCACCTGGTGTTTGAGCGTCAGATATTGGACGGGATCCTCATCCTGCAGACCTTCGTCCAGGGCGTTGCCCAACTCGCTTAGGGTGTTCTCGATGGCAACCATCAAGGATCCGGCGCTGTGATGGAGCAGTTGGCGGCAGGACTCTGGGATCTCCTGTCGCAGGTCAGAAGAGGGGCCGGGTGGTGTTGTCCAGGTTGCAAAAGCCAGAGGATCTGCAGGTTCTTCCTCATCTTCTGGGATCCCAGCGTCAATCCAAGTCATGGGGCTGGCCAGGGACTCTGCCTCGCCCGCGCGAGCGGCATCTTCGGTATTCAGCCAATCCAGATTGGCGGAGAGAGGCTCAGCAGCCAATCCTCCGCCGGGGAGGGTCGCTGGGGACACGTCAACGTAAAGAGGCTTCAGCATCTGCAGCACAGCATTGGCGGCTTGGCCATCCTGATCCGGCTCCTGCAACTGCTGCACCGCCTCCTTCAGCCGGGCTTCCAGTTCTTGGGGGGAGGCGCAGGCATCGTAGAGGGCTCTGAGCAGCTCGTCCAGGCTGTAGCGCCGCAGGGCCGCCAACCCCTGCAGAGTAGGCTCTACTTTGTGGTACAAAGCCGTGAACAGAACCAGCTTGGCCCGCAAAGGGCTGGTTTGCCGCATCACCCCTGCCCGCAGCTCGAAGGGATCGTAGTCTTGCTTTTGCAGTCGTGGGCTTCCATACTCCAAGGACAAGATAGGCGAGGGTGCGGCCCAAGCTGATGGCTCCTTGGGCG
Source organism: Synechococcus sp. R5-15 (assembly GCF_047462035.1). Taxonomy (NCBI): domain Bacteria; kingdom Bacillati; phylum Cyanobacteriota; class Cyanophyceae; order Synechococcales; family Synechococcaceae; genus Synechococcus; species Synechococcus sp. R5-15. The sequence goes on from NZ_JANSIK010000093.1 coordinate 45,182, forward strand.
AGGGCATGAGTGGGCTAGAGGGATCCGCTTGGGGCTGTTGATACAGGGGCTGTAGCTTGCTTAGCAGCATCTTGGCGATGCGAGCATACTCGGCTTTTTTGTTGATGCGGCTAATGGCATCTCGAAAGCGCTGGCCCAAAGCATCAAGGGTAGCGTGCTGGCGGCAGAGCTGCTCCAGCAGAGCTTTCAGGTCTATCTGGTTCAACTTGCTGACATCGCTTTCCCAAGTGCTGGTGCAGGCAAAGTAAACCAGCTTTTTCACTCGGTCTGCGTACCCGCCCTGCTGCACTTCTTGCACAACAAGGCCAAAGGGATCCGAGACAACCATAGGGAGCTGCTAAGCAGGAGCATGACTCTAGTCAATAATAAGCTCAACTATACTGAAAATAATGTATAATATGTTCGGTACGGATTACTACCAGTTGATCTTTCTGTTTACTTTCGAGTCTGCCAACATGGTAGCCAAAGCAAAGCA